>JAPULP010000221.1 GCA_027294815.1 Gemmatimonadota bacterium
GAATAACAACTGCAGAGATCGCCGTACCCCGGCGTCAGCTTCCCGGAACTACTCCAATTATCCGCAAAGGCCCGCCACTGCCGCCTTCGATCTTCATCGGCAACGCGATGACGTAGCCACCCGTCTCGGGCATCGACTCGAGGTTGGCCACATTCTCGAAACCGGGAATGTTCTCCGCATAAAGAATCTGATGGGTCTCGAACGTCGTCGACTGCCCGTAGTCGATGCTCGGCGTGTCGATGCCGATTGCGGCGAGCATTCGGTTGTCTACCAACCACTGCGCGGCGGAGGGGTCCAGCCCCGGAAAGTGGAGCTGCGCGACGCCTTCTTCACCACGGAGCGTCGTTCCCAAATACGACTGCGGATCCGGCCAACGCTGTGCCCAACCCGTCCGGAGTAGCAGGATCGCCCCCTCGGGGATCGCACCATATACCGCCTCGAATGCCTCGATGTCGCCGATGCTAACGAGATAGTCCGGATTCCCCGCCGCCTGACTCGTTGCATCCACCACCACGGCTGGCCCAATGAGCCTGGAGAGCGGAATCTCGTCCGTGGTGTTTCTCCCCTCCGCGAAGTGTACCGGGGCGTCGAGATGCGTCCCGCCATGCTCGGCGGTACTGAAGCTGTAGGCCGAGTAATACCACCCGCCTTCGGTCATGCCCTCCGACACGGTCTCGAGTTGGAAGGGGTCGGCGGTGGGCCAGTAAATCGTTTCGGCGTTGAAGGGGTGCGTTAAATCGATCCAGGCGTTGGGCGATTGAAACAAGTGCTCCACTCGCTCACCTCCCGGCTGGCAAGCACCGGCGGCTATCGTCAGCAGGAGTGAAAATGGCGACACACGGGCATGAGACATGGCATCCCTGCGGAGAAGATTGACGCCGGTAGGTTGAGGAAAACCGTAGAGCGAGTCAAGGAGGGTCTTCCCCCGACCCGGTCCTTGCAGCAGTTTTTGGCTCTAACCCTCATGGAGGACCGCATGCGTCGCTTGGCTTCGTTTTTCGCCGCCGGCCTCGTGCTCTCCGTCGCCGTCCCAACCCAAGCGACGGCACAGGAGCAGGAACAGGACGACCGGCTAACCTTGGGTCTTTATCTCGATTGGGAACGGGTGTCCAATCCCCAGATATCACCCGACGGACAACAGATCGTGTACACCCGCCGGTGGGTCGACAAGATCAACGATCGCAGCCGGTCCAGCCTGTGGATCATGAACGCCGACGGGAGCCGCAACCGGCATCTCACCGAGGGGTCGTCGCCGCAATGGTCGCCGGACGGCCAGCGTCTCGCGTTCCAGCGGGAGGGCGAACCCCAGGGGTCGCAGATCTTCGTGCGCTGGATGGACGCGGAAGGGGCGGAAACCCAGATCACCACCCTCGAACGCAGTCCGGGTACCGTGAGCTGGTCGCCCGACGGAGAGTTTTTCGCCTTTACGATGTCGGTCGCGGGCGATCCGCAGTGGCGCGTATCGCTCCCCGGAAAGCCGCGCGAGGCCAAGTGGACAGAAGAGCCCAAGGTCGTGACCCGACTCAACTACCGCCGTGACCGGGTGGGATTCATCGACGACGGGTACCGGCACATCTTCATCGTTCCGTCCGGGGGCGGCACCGCACGCCAAGTGACCAGCGGGAATTGGGGCCACAACGGCGCATCGTGGACGCCCAACTCCCAGGAGATCCTCTTCTCCGCGAACCGTGTGGAAGAGGCCGAGCATACCTGGCGTCAGTCTGACATCTACGCGGTCAACGTCGAGACGAGGGACATCCGGCAGCTCACCACGCGCAACGGTCCGGACGGGAGTCCCGTGGTATCGCCGAACGGTCGCTTGGTCGCGTACACCGGCTACGACTGGACCGACGACACGTTCATCGCGGGCGACATCTACGTGATGAACATCGACGGTTCGAACCGACGCGAGATCTCGGGCGACCACGACCGGCGCGCCGGTGGGTTGAAGTGGGCACCGGACGACAGCGGCGTCTACTTCAGCTCGAGCGACCGTGGTACGAGCCACGTGTATTTCGCTTCGGTGAACGGCGGTGTGCGCAAGGTGACCGACGGCAACGTGCGGATCTCCATGTCCAGCATGACCGACAATCTCCTCGCCGTCGGCACGCTGACGAGTTACCACGAGCCGGGCGACATCGTGTCGTTCAGCTTACGCAACGGCACCCCGACCCAACTCACCGAGGTGAACGCCGACCTCCTGGTCGGGCGCACGCTCGGCGAGGTGGAGGAGATCTGGTACAAGTCGGTGGACAATTACGACATCCAGGGATGGATCGTCAAACCCCCAGATTTCGATCCCAACAAGAAGTACCCCATGATGCTGGCGATCCACGGCGGCCCGCACGGCATGTACGGCGTCGGGTTCAACTTCGGGTGGCAGAATCATGCGGCGAACGGCTACGTGGTGTTGTACACGAATCCGCGGGGCAGCTCGGGTTACGGAAGCTCGTTTGGGAATGCCATCAAACGCGCGTATCCCGGTAAGGATTTCAATGACTTGATGGCCGGCGTCGATACCGTGACCAACCGCGGCTACATCGACACGCGCAACATGTTCGTGTACGGGTGCAGCGGCGGTGGCGTGTTGACCTCATGGGTCGTGGGGCACACCGAGCGGTTCGCCGCAGCATCGGCGAATTGCCCGGTCATCAATTGGCTCTCGTTCGTGGGGACTACGGACGGTGCAGGTTGGTACCGCAACTTCGACAACTTGCCGTGGGAGGATCCGTCGGAACACCTGCGCCGCTCGCCGTTGATGTACGTGGGCAATGTGACGACTCCGACGATGTTGATGACGGGCGTCAACGACCTGCGGACACCGATGCCGCAGACCGAGGAGTACTACATGGCGTTGCGGTATCTGAAGGTTCCAACGGCGATGATCCGGTTCAACAACGAGTGGCACGGCACGAGCAGCACGCCGTCGAACTTCCTGCGGACGCAGTTGTACTTGCGGGGGTGGTTCGAGAAGCATATGACGAAGGATGAGGCGAGGATAACATCTGACCAGCAGTAAGAAGTGAGATGTGAGAAGTGAGAGGGCCACCCCTCCACCCCACGGATCGGGGATAGAGGGGTGGCCATCTTACGTCTTACGTCTCACTTCCCAACCTTCTTCCCACACCACGGGCACTTCACCCAATAGTCCGGTAACACCCCCCAACCACACCGCGAGCATTTGGTCGTCGCATCGTCCAGCTTCCACTTCTTTGTCACCTTCGTGCGACATACTTGCCGAGCTTGTCTCTCGCCTTCAGCACCGGCAGTTAGCTAGCACGGGCGGCGCTGTCGTCATCATCGCGCAACTCCTTCACCGCGTCGTGAATACGCTGGGTCAATTCGCGTTCGCGACGAAGCGCCTCGAGCAGTCCCTCGGCCTCTTTCGCTTCGAACGCCAACTGCCCCGATTGCTCGATGACATGGTCGACCACGGCCTTCTGGCTGCCCAGCGTCTGCAGTCCGGCACGGATATCCAGGAGTAACCCCTGAGCTTGCGCGAGACGCGCCTCGGACGCTTCGATCTGTTTCTGGTGCTCCTCGATCTGCGCCAACACCCCCTCCATCTCGGCCGCCTTGCTCAGAACAATGTCCATCGCCCCACGAGCTTCTTCGACGTCATCGCGCGCGGACGAAATCGCACGCACGTCGTCCAGCGTACGCTCTGCGGTTCCGAAGAGTTCCTGGAGGTCTTCTCGAACAGCGTCGACGCTCTCTTGCCGTGCGACCAATGTCTCCATCGACCTCGCCAGCTCCTGCTCGGTCTGATCGAGTTGGTGGAGTTTCTCCTCGAATTGCGTAAGCCGTTTCTCGGCAAATCGTAAGCTGCCGGCACGCGCCTCGAGCCGCTCGGCGTGACTGCCCACCTTGTCGGATTGTTTTTCCGCCGTCCGCAACTCGGCCGTCAGGGACTGCAATTGTCCTTCCAACGACTGCACGACCTCGGCCGCCTCGCTCCGAAGCGCCGTGACGCGCTCGAGCTGTTCGGCTGCCGAGGTGAGTGCCTGCTGCCGCTGCTCGATCTCGTCGGCCACCCGATCCACCCGCTTGGACATCGCCTCCACCTGTTCCGCGCGGCCCACGGCAGTTTCCACACCTTCACCCAAGTCCGCCATACGCCGCTCGGCCTGCTCGACGCTCGCCGACACGGACGTGATGACGTCGCTCACTTCGCCTGCGTCTTTCGCCTGCTTCGCCACCTGCGTGAACCGATGCTCCGCGTCGTCCAAACCGGTCAGCAGGTTGCTGGTACGCTCGTCTAGCTGCACCCCGGTGCGCTGCAGTTCGTTCATGCGGGTCTCGAGAACCGCAAGCGATTCACGACGTGCGTCGAGATTCGAAGCCGCAGAAACGACACGGTCGGCGTTCTGCCGCATGTGCTCGACGTGTCCAGACAAATCCTCCAGCAACGTCATCTTGCTGCGAATTTCGCGGATGGAACCTTGCACGGTCGATAGCCACGCATTGGTTTCCGTGTTGCCCGCCTGTATTCGTTCGATCTCGGCTCTCGCCCCACGCAGCTGCTCGAGGGCGTCGCGTACGTCTTCTCGCGATCCGCGCAAAGACGCGACATCACGCACCGCCTGGTCGATCTCGCTGCGCGCCGCCTCGATCCGCTTCAAACGACTCTCGATTTCGGCTGCGGTGTGCTCCGTACGGTCCATCCCGTCGTGCATTCCCTCGACCCGCTCGATCTGTTCGCCGAGCTGGGCCAATTCGGACGACACCGTGTTGATTCGCGCGGCGACCGCGTTGGCCTGATCGTTGGCTTCCGTAATCCGTCCTACCGAATTGTCCAATGTCCGGAATCGAGATTCCAGTTCCGTCGCTCCACCGCGAAGGTCGGTGATACGCTGCCCTATCACCTCGAGGTTACTATTGTCGAGCCGGAACCGTTCGTCGCCAAGGCGCACTTCCTCCTGCAAACGGTCGAGCTTCAATCGGAGATCGGCGCTGTCCGATTCGACCTTCACCTGCGTGTCGCGGACCTTTGCGGTCCGACCCGCGATTTCGCTGTTCAGAGTCCGCAACCCCTCCAGACTGGCGTTCGCTCTCTTGACCTCCTTGATCTGGTCCTGTGCTTTCTTCACCTGCGTACCGAGACTCTGTTGAATGCCCGTCAGGTTTCGCAGCTGTGATTCGGCGCGGTCGACGACTTCCCGTTGCATCTCTAGAGCGGCCGACTTTTGCGTCACGTGATCCGCCAACGCCCGCAAGGCGTTGAGATGCCGCTCCGTGCGCGACGCCAATTCCTCCGCCTTGTCCAAATCCTTCATGGTGGCTTCGACCATCGAAACACGCTCCGACTCGTGACTGATTTTCTCGGTCAGCTTGTCGAGCCCCGACCTCACGGCGTCGTATGTCGACAGAGCTGTTTCTTGTGAAGTTCGGATATCCGACTGGTCCTCTCGCACTCGCGCCACTTCGCCGTGGAACTCGGACAACATGTTGTGCAACTCTTCGGACTGGCTGCGAAGCCTCACCATCGGACCGGAAGGTCCGAGCGACTCGCTCGCTTCTTGGCAAGCGGCACCCAAAGCGTCCACGTCAACCCGCAGACCGGACAGTCGTCCCTCGAGATCGGCGAGGTTGACGAACTTGGCTTCGACGTCTTCCACGCCGCTCATCGTTTTTTCGAGCACCTTTGTCAGCTCGACTTGTTCGTCTCGTACTTCGTTCGCGCGAGTCTCCGCCACGTCGATCCTGAAGGTGACGTCCTGTAGCCCGTCACCACGACTCTCCACCTCGCGGACCTTATCTTCCACCCTGGCGATCTGTTCTTCGATTTTCGTCACCATCCCGGTCGGCCCGGATAGCTTGGCGAGTTCGTCCTTCGCCTGCGACACCTCCGTCACGAACTGACGCAGCTCCGCCATACGCTCATCAAGATCGCTGGCGGTCTGCAGGTTTTCGGCGAGGGAGTGCGCGGTCTGATCGTGGGACCGCGTCAGATCCTGGGCACGCTCCTCCAGTGACGCGATTCGGGTAACGGCTTCCTTGATCGCGTCGCCTTGCTGCATTTCGGCGACCTGGCCCCTGATGTCGGCGATTGCGGCCTTGGTTTCTTCGAGCGGCGCCGTGATTTTCTCAAAGTTCTGCACAGCGGCCTCAGTTTTTCTCACGGCTTCACCGAGCGCTTTTTTCTCGCGCCGGGCCTTCTCGACCAGTTTCTTCAGATCTTCCGGGAGCTCGGAGAGCTCGTCGCGACCTAGCAGCGACTTGAACAACGCCATGGTACCTCATCATCCAGGGGTAGGAAAAGTTGGCACCCAACCGGCGAAAAGCCAATATGGCCGCCAACCCCGGATACTGGCGTCCGGACGGCCCCAAGTCCACATTCCTCACATGGACGATCCATCCAAGAAACTGGTGGTCATGGGCGACCGCGTCCTGGTCACGCCGGAAAAAGGCGAAGAACGGACCAGCGTTGGGCTCTACCTTCCGCCGACGGCCGTGGACCGGCAGGCGGTGCAGAGCGGGCGAATCACGGCAGTTGGCCCCGGGACCGCCATGGCGGATCCAACGACCCTCGACGAGGAGCCTTGGCGGATCCCCCCAAGCGGGACGCGCTTCGTGCCCATGCAGGCCAAAGTGGACGATTTCGCCATCTTCTTCCGCAAGGCCGCCGTGGAGATCACTTTCGAGGGGAGCAACTATCTAGTGGTGCCGCAGGCCGCCATTTTGGTGCTCATCCGGTCGGGCGACCCGCTCACCGATCCATGAGCGGTGCAACACCTCGTTTTTCTCTGTGTAGCCAATTCAGCTCGAAGCCAAATTGCGGAGGGGTTGGCACGTGCCACCGCCCCGCCTGGATGGTCCGTTTCGAGCGCCGGCTCCGATCCCGGGACACTCCATCCACTCGCCGCGAAGGTCATGGCCGAAATCGGGATCGACATCAGCGACCATCGCACCAAGGGACTGGACGAGGTATCGGTGGAAAGCGCCGATATCGTCGTGACGTTATGTGCCGAAGAGGCCTGCCCGACCACGCCGCCTTCCGTCGAGCGCGTCGATTGGGCCATGCCCGATCCGGCAGCCGGCGGCGGGACGGACGAGGAGAGGTTGGAAGCATTTCGCACGACGCGCGCGTCGATCCAGGAGCGCATCGCGCAGTTGTGGCGGCGCATCGGACAAACCGGGCGGGGAGAGCAGTGAGAACTTGGTCGGCGTGGTGATCGCGGTTCTGGCCGGCATCCTCCTGTGGTTGGTGATGGCCCCCACAGGCCGGCGGCGCGTGGCTGACTCACACCTGGACGACGAGACCGTCGCCGCCGAGCATGAGACGCGCGACCTGAATGCCCTGACAACACCAGAGGATGCAGACGACGAGCTGCCAGACTGGGGCCCCGGGGCTCCCAAGCAACGTCGCTGAGCTTACGCCAACTCCTCGACGCCGTCCGCGGTAACCCGATGCGAAACGAGCGGCAAGATCTCAGCCGGCGGCTCCCCGGCGATGCGCACGCCGTTGGCCAACGCCGCCAACCCGATCTCCGCCAGCCGACCGTCAGCCGCATAAACCGAAGCGATAGCGTCGCCGCCGTTCACGGTGTCGCCGGGTTTGACGGTGATCGAGACACCCGCACTCGGATCGATGTCGTCCTCCATCGCGTTTCGCCCTCCACCCATCGCCACGACGGCCTCGCCGATCAACCTGGGTTCCACTGCGACGACGTAGCCGCTCGCCGGCGCCTCGTAGACACGATGTATTCGGGCTTGGGGCAACACGGCGGGGTCGTCCACAACGAGCGGGTTGCCACCCTGAGCTTCGACAATCTCGCGGAACTTGTCGGCCGCACGCCCGCTGCCGATGGCATCTACGAGCCGTTGACGCCCTTGCTTGGCGTTCGTGACGACACCTCCGAGCAGCAACATCTCGGTCCCTAGCGCATAGGTCAGGTCCATCAGATCCGCGGGACCCCGGCCGTGCAGCGCTTCAATCGCTTCTTCGATTTCCAACGCATTGCCGCACGCGAACCCCAGAGGTCGATCCATCGCGGTGACCAACGCGACACAGCGGCATCCGCGGGCCGCCCCATACTCGATGATGAGCTGGGCGAGTTCGATACCAGCCTGGTGTTTGGGGAGGAAGGCGCCGCTTCCCCTTTTTACGTCGAGCACCAGACCGGCGAGGCCCTCAGCTAGTTTTTTCGACATGATGCTGGCCGCGATCAATGGAATCGCCTCGACCGTTGCCGTGGCGTCCCGCAACGCGTACAGCTTCTTATCCGCAGGAACCATTTGCTCAGTCGCACCGATCATGACGGCGCCTATCCGATCCATGTGTTCCCGCACTTCTTTGAGACTGAGTTGCGTGCGAAAGCCGGGGATCGCCTCCAACTTGTCGAGGGTGCCTCCCGTGTGCCCGAGGCCACGTCCCGACATCATCGGCACCGGGACCCCGCACGAGGCGACCAGCGGAGCCAACACCACCGAAACCTTGTCTCCCACCCCACCGGTGGAGTGTTTGTCTATCCAGGGAGCATGCCCATCGGCCGGCAGGCGCTCGCCTGAGGCGAGCATTGCATCGGCAAGGGCCGTGAACTCGGAATGCACCA
The DNA here is from genome assembly GCA_027294815.1 of Gemmatimonadota bacterium. Taxonomy (GTDB): domain Bacteria; phylum Gemmatimonadota; class Gemmatimonadetes; order Gemmatimonadales; family GWC2-71-9; genus B3T1B10. The sequence goes on from JAPULP010000221.1 coordinate 8,556, forward strand.
TGCCGTTGGCGTACGTGGCCATCAGCAGCGCGGCCATCTGGTAGTCGGGGATTTCCTCGGCAACATAAGCCGCCACCACGTGAGACCACTCGTCCGCAGTGAGGCTTTCGCCGTCCCTCTTACGGGCGATGAGATCCTTCACGCGACACTCCTCCCCATTCCCGACACCCGACTCCCGACTCCCGAATCCCGACTCCCGACTCCCGACTCCCGACTCCCGGAGGGTAAGGGTGGGGAGGGGCTTACTCTCGTTTCCGGCGGCGCCGCCGAATGCGACGACGTTGCTTGGCGAGGCCACGCCGCGCCTCGTCGCGCCAATCGTCGATGTGGTCACGCGCGTCGTCCCGAAAATCGCGGAACCGGTGCTTGATGTGGCGACCGGTGAGTTCTCCCCGCGAGGGGACGGTGAGGTATACCGCGCCGGCCCCGATCAGGGCGCCCAGCAGCAGGCCGGCCGTGAACAGGCCGCCGCCTCTCCCTCGATTCTCGGCGATCAACTCCTCGATTTCGTCCTCAGAAACGTCTTCCTCTTCGACTTCATCGTCGAGAAGCTCATCGTCTTCTTCGACTTTCGGTTTGCGAGCCATGGGATCTCCAGCGACTTCAGACGAGGCGCGCCACGCCGTGCGGACGGCACCAGGGACTAGCTCACCGGATTGTAGCGCCTTGACTCCACTCCGTCGAGGTCGGAAACTTCTGGCGTGTCGAACCCACCGGAGCACCCAATGGCCAAGGCCTCTGACCTGGAGAAGCGGATCGCCGCGCTGGAGCGCGACCGCGACCATCTCCTGGCCGTCGTCGATATTCTCGAGGAAATCTCTGGCTCGCTGCATTTCGCGGACATTCTCCAAGGCATCACGAGAAAGCTCGGCAACCTCTATGGGTTGGATCGCTGTTCGATTTTTCTCGCGGAGCGCCGTGGCAGGACAGCTCGCCTGGTCGCGTCGTATGAAGACCCAGCGATCCGTGATTACGTCGTCGATCTCGAGCGATATCCCGAGTTGAAACGCGCCCTGAAATCGGGCGAAACGGTATTCATTCCTGACGCCACGTCCGATCCGACGCTGAAACACATCAAAGGAGCCCTGACCAAGCGAGGCGCGAAGACCATCACCGTGATACCAATTGTGTGGCGCGGTGCAGTGATCGGCGCGATGTTCCTCCGCACGTTTCGCGACGGGCCGGCGTTTTCCGATCAGGACCTGCAGTTCTGCAAAGTCATCTGCAATCTGACCGCGAGGGCATTGCGCAACGCCTACCGCTACGAGCAATTGGAGCACCGCCAGGCCGCAACCGCCGCGGGGGCCCGTCGCGCAAACCGGGAGCGGGTCGCACTCGTCGGATTCCTTCGGCGCTTGCTCGATTCGTTTTCGTCGCGCGACGGTCCTTGGAGCGAGGGTGTGCTTTCCGCCAGCGCTGGAAAGGAATTGGATCGTCTCACCGACGTGGCTCTGACGGTACTTCAAGAGGAGGGTAAGGGACGCTGAGCGGCGGAAAAGACGACGTTCGCCAGCGGGCGAAGCATCTGGCCGACGTACTGCATCGTGCGAACCACGCGTATCACGTGTTGGACAACCCCGACATGTCCGACGCCGACTACGATCGTCTGTTTCGTGAGCTCCAAGCACTCGAGGAACAACATCCGCACCTGCGGACCGCCGACTCACCTACGCAGCGCGTCGGCGCTGAACCCGAGTCGGAGCTTCCCAAACATCGGCACCGGGTACCGATGCTGTCACTCGGGAACGCCTTCGACGACGCCGAGCTGGAAGCATGGGAGCAACGGATTGCCAAGCTTGTTCCCGAGGTGCTGACGGCGGGCTACCAATTGGAATACAAAATCGACGGCGCCGCCATCAACCTGACCTACGAGCGGGGCACGTTGGCATTGGGAGCGACGCGCGGTAATGGAGTGGTCGGCGAAAACGTCACGGCGAACCTCAAGACCGTTCCGGATATTCCACTGCGGCTGCAAGGAAAATCGTGGCCGGAGCTGATGGAGGTCCGTGGTGAGATCTACTTTCCACTGGACAACTTTGCGCACCTCAACGAACGTCGCGAAGCCGCGGGGGAAGAACGGTTCGCCAACCCCAGGAACACGGCTGCCGGTAGCCTTCGCCTCCTCGACTCCAAGATGACACGAGCTCGTGGGCTGCGGTTCTTTGCTTTTCACATCGAGAGTACCGAGCCGCTGCCGATATCCACGTTACACGAGGCGCTCGACCTGTTGGCTTCCTGGGGATTCTCTGTAGCGCCTCATCGGCAATCGGTCCCATCGCTCGAAGAGGCCAAGGTCGTGATTCGCGATCTCGAACACCGCATCACCAGTCTCAACTTCGAGGCCGACGGCGTCGTGGTGAAGGTCGATCGCCTCGAGTTGCACCATCGGTTGGGAATCGTAGGCGGCCGGGAGCCACGCTGGGCCATCGCACGCAAGTTTGCGGCAGAGGTTGCCGTCACCAAGCTGCGTGACATCCGTATCAACGTAGGCCGCACGGGCGCTCTCAATCCATACGCTGTGCTCGAGCCCGTAGAAATCAGCGGCGTCACCGTATCAAAGGCGACACTCCACAATATGGACGTGATCGCGGCCAAAGACATACGCGTGGGTGATTTCGTCGAGGTGACGCGGGCCGGAGAAGTGATCCCCCAAGTGTTGGGACCGGTGCGCGAACGGCGAACGTCAGGAACCAAGCCATACGAGCCGCCGAAGGCGTGCCCGGCCTGCGGCACCCCGGCCGAACGTCCGGAGGGCGAAGTGGCATACTACTGCCCCAACGGGGCGTGCCCCGGCCGGGTGCTCGAAGGATTGACGCACTACGCCTCCCGAGGCGCCATGGACATTCGCGGACTCGGGGTGCAGCGCGTGCAGCAGCTCAGCGAGGCCGGACTGATCGACGACGTCGCAATGTTGTACGCTCTCGAGCCCGCAGCTCTCGAACGACTAGAGGGCTTCGGCGCCAAGGCGGCGCAACAACTGGTCGCCGCCATCGCTGCATCGAAAGCGCAACCGCTGTCCAAGCTCCTCTTTGCGCTCGGGATTCGTCACGTCGGGGGCGAGGGTGCCAAGCTATTAGCCGCGACCTTCGGCTCCATGGACGACTTGATGGCCGCGAGCGAAGAGCAAATCGCCGCCATCGACGGTATTGGCCCGACCATTGCCACCGCGGTCGGCGCGTTTCTTGAGGAGCCCAAGAATCGCGATCTCATCGAGCGGCTCCGCGAGCACGGATTGACATTCGAGGAACCCGCTACGGCCACGGGATCCGTGCTGTCCGGGCAGACCTTCGTCATTACCGGGACGTTGCCGAACCTCTCGCGCGCCGAAGCCGCAAGACTCATCGAAGACGCCGGTGGCCGAGTGACCTCTGCGGTGTCCAAGAGCACCACCGCCGTCGTCGTGGGTGAGTCGGCCGGCAGCAAACTCGAGCGCGCCAAGGACTTGGGCATCGATGTACTCGACGAAGCCGGCCTCTTGCGTCGCATCGGAGCGGCCCCCTAAGTTCCGCTACTCGATCGCTTCAATTCAACGGTGGATACATGACCGCTGCAGATAACCCGAACCTCGTTTGCCTGGGGCCGGCGGCGTTGGTTTCCCTTCGTGAGTCGCTCGAACGGACACTGGGGGACCAAGCCGCACCGCTCATGCAGGAAGTGGGATACGCGTCGGGCCCCGAGATGTTCCAGTCGTTCAAGTCGTGGCTGAACGCTCGCGCTGGCATTGCCGACCCGGGCGAACTGGATGCGTCGTTTTTGGGTCCGATGGTGTCCGACTTCTTCGAAGAAAAGGGATGGGGCGCGGTCGCGATCGAGAAGTTAGGTGACTCCGCGCTCGCGATCGACGCCACCCAATGGGCGGAGGCTGGCTCGGAAACGACCGCGGCGGTCCCCTCTTGCCACCTGACCACCGGCCTCCTCGCCGCCTTCTTGACCGAGTTGGCGGGAGACGACGTCGCCGTCATGCAGGTCGAATGCCTCACTTGCGGAGACGACCGCTGCCGGTTTCTCGCGGGCTCTCCGGCCGCCTTGCAGCGGGTCTTCGACGCGATGATGCAGGGACGGCCTTATTCGGAGCTGCTCACCACCTCCCAGTAATTCGGGGGACGAGATCCGACTGTGTCGAGTCCGCGGCTCTCCGACGCCATATTCCAACGCGTTGCCAATAAAATTGGGCTACGGTATCTTGACGCACAGCTATGACCATCTGGAATCGTCTGTTCAAGCGTCGTCGTCGGGACCTCCGGCCCCAGCGCTTGGACTACCTCAACGAGGCGCTGGCTCTCGAACGGCAGGGCGATTTCGACGCCGCTCTGACCTCCTACCGTCTCGCGCTCCGTGACCATCCGGCCGACATCCGGGTGCTTCAGAACATCGCGATCGCGTTTTCGAAGGCCGAACAACACGACGAAGCGATTCGCTACTATCGCAAGGCCCTCGATATCGACAACACCCTCATGGGTGCGCACTATGGCATCGCGTTTCTGTTGATCAAGCGGGGTGAGACGGAAGCCGCAGCCATCCACCTCCAAGCCTTTCTCGCCAACCCTCCAAGAGATTCAGAAGCACAGAAGTGGATCGATCACGCTCACAACACCCTTCACTATTTGGGGCACGCGAGGGAACACTGAAGTCTTTCGCTCGAGCCGGAATTATCGCGACGACTGTCGCGGCGTGCGCGACGATCAGCCCGGACTTCGACCGGATAATTGCGCTGCAAGTCGATCCCGAAGCCCTCACCATGACGATCGGTGACACGCTCTTGCTCGAAGTGCAGGCAATAAGCGCGGCTGGTGATACCGTGGTGGACGCGGACATCTTCTGGGCCATCATCGACGTCGACTCGGGTCAATTGGGGTTCACGCTGGACGCCACGACTGGTACGGTGGTGGCTATCGAGACGGGCTCGGGCCGCGTACAGGCTCGCGTCGGCGACATTCGATCGGATCCCATTACAATCACCGTCGTCGAACCCATCACAAGGTCACCACACCAACCACGCGGTGGACCCGAATCCCGCGGAGTCGTGCTGTCTCACAATGTCCTGTCCACACGCCATCGACCCAGAAGCTCGGCGTGACGACCCCTCGGACGCTCCCACAGCTCTTCTTCCTCGCCATCGACCGCTTCGCGACGAAACGCGCAGCGCTCCGCCACAAAATGGATGGGGAATGGCAAGACATCACGCATCAAGAACTGGCGCGTAAGGTAAAGCAAATAGGCCTCGGCCTCCGCGAGTTGGGCGTCAATCCGGGAGACCGAGTCGCCATCCTGTCGACCAACCGACCCGAGTGGGTCATAGCGGATTTTGGGTGCCTGACGATCGGCTGCGCGGACGTCTCCGTCTATCCCAGCCTCACACCCCACGAAATCCAATACATCCTGGAAGACTCCGGCGCCGTCGCCATCTTCGTGGAAGACGCCGGGCAACTCCAGAAAGTGACCCAAATCCAGGAGAACCTGCCGAGCCTGCGTCACATCGTGGCGTTCCAAAACGACGGGAAACAGCCGGCAATGGCGTTCAAGGAGCTGGCGCAACTCGGAGAGTCGGTGGAGGTGAACTACCCCTCCTACCACGACGACGCCATGGCCATTCCTCCGGATGCGCTGGCCACGCTCATTTACACGTCGGGCACCACCGGTGTGCCCAAAGGCGTGATGCTCACACACGGGAACCTGACCAGTAACGCGCTCGCGGCCAATGAGATTCTGTCAGTCGGTGCAACCGATGTGTGCCTCTCGGTACTTCCGCTGTCGCACGCGTTCGAGCGCAACGCGGGCTATTACGTGATGCTGGGGGCCGGCGCGACAATCGCGTACGCCGAGAACTTCGACACCATTGGACCCAACCTCAAAGAAATCCGACCAACCGTCATGTTGGCCGTCCCCCGCCTCTACGAGAAGATGTACGCCCGGATCCTCGAGCGGGCCCTGTCGGGTGGAGCGGTGAAGAAGCGCATCTTCCTGTGGGCACGCCGCACCGCCGAGCAGTGGGCGGATTGCACATTGGAGAAGCGTCCGGTATCCATGGGCCTTGCCCTACGATATCGCATCGCCTCCCGCCTCGTATTCTCCAAGCTCATCGCGCAAACCGGTGGGCGATTGCGCTTTTTCGTCTCCGGAGCCGCACCGTTGCTGCCGGAAATCGCCAAGTTTTTCTATGCCGCAGGGCTCCCGGTCTTGGAAGGTTACGGGCTCACCGAGACGTCCCCGGTGATCAGCGTAAATCCATTGGAGGCGCCGCGGGTTGGCACGGTGGGCGTGATACTACCGGGCATCGACGTCAAGATTGCCGAGGACGGAGAAATCTTGGTGCGCGGCCCCAATATCATGCACGGGTATTATGGCCAACCGCTAAAGACCCGTGAGGTACTCGAAGAGGATGGATGGTTTCACACCGGCGACATTGGTGAGGTTACCGACGGCTACCTTCGCATCACCGATCGCAAGAAAGACATCATCGTCACCGCCGGTGGGAAGAATATCGCGCCGCAACTCATCGAGAATCGCGTCAAAGCAAGTCCGTTCATTTCCAACGTCGTGATGATCGGGGACAAACGAAAATTCCCGATCGTTCTGGTCGTTCCGGAGGCCGCCGCTTTGCGTAATTGGGCCAAGGAACGTAGCCTCGCCTCGGACGATGTCCACGCATTGCTACAGCTTCCCGACGTCACGGCAAAGATCGAGCGGGAGGTCATGGTGAACCTACGCGACCTCGCGAGTTACCAGATACCCAAAAAAGTGGTGATCGTCGAAGATGATTTCACCGTCGAGAACGGCGCACTCACGCCGTCGATGAAAGTCAAGCGGCATGTCGTCGAGGAGCGCTATCGGGAGAAGATCGACGCGTGTTATGAATAGGTTTTGGGTGTTAGGTGTTAGGTGTTAGGTGTTAGGTGTTGGTTTTTGGTGCTGGGACGCTCCAACCTAAGACCTAACACCCAACACCTACAACCTACTCCCCACCCACACCCCTTCTCCCGAAGCAACCGTTTGCATCCCCGGCACCGTCACGCCCTCGCACAACACCACCATTCGCAACCCTTTCAGCAGTATTCGGCTTGTGTCCGACAGCCACGGTTCCTTGGCGTATTCGCGCCCCACGACGACCCCCCGCGCCATCGACGTTCGTAAAGGGAGCGGAACGGGACCACGCAGCACGCTGACCGACGACGACGGTTCGACTTCATCCGGAGGATTGAGGGCGACCAGATGAACACCGCCGATCCGCTCCACGAGATCAGCAGCAAGCACGCCGGCCGAGCCGACGACCACGACATATCCTCCCGGTGTGGCCAGACCGAGGAGGGCCTGAACCGTCTGCCCATCGGTGGACACCTCACTGGTGGGAGCCGGCCACTGGAACGAAGGGTCAGCGGGGCAAAAGTCTGCGATGCCGTTGTCGATGCGATACTCGCGCTGCGACGTCGGACACCCAATCGCTCCCGTGACGATCGTGCGCCCGATCATCTCGTCGGGTACGACCACGCAGTACGCTTCGGAGTCGTCGGTTGGACAGCGTAGGAATTCCGCAAGCTCTATGAACATTCAGCGACACAGCGGTCGGCCCACGCACTCATGAGTTCGCCTGCGAGCAGGATATCCTCTTCGTGGGAATCCTCGTCTGGGTTGTGACTCACCCCCGCGATACTGGGAATGAAGAACATGGCGGACGGGCAACGGCGGGCCACCTGCTGCGTATCATGACCGGCCATAGACGCCAACCGCTTGTACGCGAGCCCACGATCGTCGAGAACTTCGACCAAGAGGTCGGAGAGCGTCGCGTCGGTTGGATTTGGTGCCACGGATACCAACGATTTGAGCCCGACCTCCGCACACCGTCCCCCCGACACGGCCGGCTGCACCGATGACACCAGATCGTGCAGGCGTCGTTCGATGCCATCGAGCGTGGCATCGTCTTTCCCGCGGATCTCGATCGTAGCCACAGCCCGCCCGGGTACGATGTTGGGGGCCCCCGGATCCACCTGCAACCAACCGCAAGTGATCACGGCATCGTCCAAGTCCTCCACGAGACTCGGGCATCGCGCGACGATCTCGGCCACCGGTACCAGCGCATCCACCCTCCGCCGCATGTCGGTCGTCCCCGCATGATTGGCCATACCCTTGGCTTCGAGTTCGAATCGGCGTATCCCAACGATTCCCGAGACGACTCCAACACGGGCGTCCGATCCGATCAAACGCTGCCCTTGCTCGATGTGGCACTCGAGGAAGGCCGCGGCATTGACAGGAGGACGGTAGCGAGAGCATCCGTCCGGATCGGGCACAACGTCGCGAACGGACGTTCCATCCGAATCTCTCATGTCGAGGTCAGTCGCCGTGCACTCACCCGCAAATACTTTCGACCCGAACAACCCCGTGCTGAAACGCACTCCCTCTTCATCGCGAAAGATCACGAGTCCCAAGTGAGGATCGGCACGGCCCGCCCGCGACTTGGACTCGAGGACGTACATTCCTGCCGCGACGCCCAGCGCACCGTCGAGCCAGCCGCCCTCGATGACGGTATCGAGATGACTCCCCACGAGCACGACCGGACTTCCGTCCTCGGCGGCCGACGTGGGAACGATGAATGTGTTCCCTGCGGCGTCCTCGATTCTTCGCAAGTCGGAGATCGAACGGAGCCGCTCCCACAAGTAGTCGTGAGCTTGGTCTTCGAAATGAGCATACGCCAGGCGCGTACAACCTCTTCCGGGCGTCGCCGTGATGCCCCTGAGTCCACGTAACAGATCGAGCATCTGTTAGTCGAGCCCGCGTCCTCCATGTGCCAGACGCAAGAACTCGTCGCGGGTCTTGGCATCGTCTCGGAAGATGCCTCGCAGCGCACTCGTTACGGTCTTGGAGTTTTGTTTTTCCACTCCACGCATCATCATACACAAATGATACGCTTCGACGACGACGCCCACGCCCATCGGCTGGAGTACTTCCATGAGCGCATCCGCAATTTGGTCGGTCATTCTTTCTTGTATTTGCAAACGGCGGGCGAAAACATCAACCACGCGAGGGAGTTTCGACAACCCGACGATCCGACCGTTAGGGTAGTAGGCAATATGTGCTTTTCCAAAGAACGGCAGCATGTGATGCTCGCAGAGAGAATAGACTTCAATGTCACGTACGAGTACCATGCTTTCGTGCTTCTCTTCAAACACCGCCTCGCCGATAGCTTCCCGGACGGACTGGTTGTAACCGCGGGTGAGCCATCGCATCGACTTGGCTACGCGTTCGGGGGTGCGTAATAATCCGTCGCGGTCGGGATCTTCTCCCAAATGCGAGATCATTTGGCGAATCAGCTCGTCCAACTCGAGAGCCTGCATGGTTTCAGTAGCGGGCGAACTGGCGGTCGTTGCGGAAACGCCATTTTCGACTGATGTATCACTGGACATGTCAACTCCTCCGATCTTCCACAGCGCTCAGCGCCGTCGGCGGGTTCCCGAACGAAGCCTGTCTGAGGGAGAAGTGGAAGGCTATTTTACCAGCCAGGTATGAGTCAAGGGCAAATGACAAAAAAAGCCGGGGCATGTGGAATGCACCGGCAGCCGGGGGTGGGACCGAAGAGGATTATTGAAGCCCGAAGTACAGGAACCGCGCTGTCATAATGACATCAGCCTTCCCTCGAGAGGGCATGACTTCAATCGGCACATCGAGCGCGTTTTCGGACGTGTTGGCTCAATAATTGAGCTCTTCGCCCCCGGCACGTCTAACGCGTTGGCAATAATAGACTATGGTCGAGATGGCGTCAAGCGAGGTGATATGAAGTTCTTGTTGATAGGTTCCGCGTTGATCATCCTCTGGGTCGTGGGGGTGTTTGTGACCCACATCACAACGGGCTGGGTGCACATACCGCTGGCCGTCGGCACCGTCCTGATGGCCATCGGTATCGTTGTGAGCGGGGAGCGCAGCAAGGGGGGCGGGGAGCGGGGAGCGGGGAGCGGGGAGCGGTAAATGAGGGTGGGGTACGAAGCCGGAGCGGTCGATGCGTTTCTGCTTCCAAAGCACGGCTCCCTGCTCCCTTTTCCCCGCTAAATCTCCCAATTCGAAAACAGTACCTCGGTCTCCTTTAGAGTTGGCTCGGGGTGCCCCGTCATTGTCATGCGTAGATCGGTCCATCGCACCCGGTAACCCCGACGGACGAGTGATGCGTAGGCTTCGGCACAAGCGGTTTGGCACCGGACCGCAACACGATCGAGCCCGCTCTCCGACGCGGACGTTTCGAGAATGGAGATGAGTTCCTCGAAGGTCTCGTTCGAATCGGCAAACAGCTTGAGCAGCCGCAACTCCTCCGCGGGTCGTGACTCGACCAGCCCAGCGGTGTGCCACAGAGCAAACCCTCGCACGTCGCCCGACTCGAGCACCACACCATCACCCACTCCCAACTCGTATGTGAGTTCGAATTCCCGGCCAAAGTCACACCCGGGAACGGAGTGTTGCAACCGGTCGCGACCAGCCTCGAGAAGCGCCTCACGATCGGCTGTGCCAAGTTCGCTCAACAACTTGACCCTGCCAAAGGCACCCGGCCGCGCGTTGCCAACCAGCGTGACCGTGAGATGACCGGGGAGGAAGCCCAACCGGGAGTAAAAACCGATGTTGTCGACGGTGCGGGGCATCGTCTCGAGCCCGATCGTGGCGGCCTCGTGCGTGCGCAACCAATCCGACGCCTCTTGAACGATGGCGGTGCCGATTCCACTGCCCTGCCGCTCGGGACGGACCGCCAATGGTCCCATCCATCCTTCGGCCCCGGATTGATGAGCGATGTTGAACGCCACGATGCTCCCGTCCTCGTCACGCCAAACCATCGCGCCGGCCCCTGCGTCCCGTAACGCGTACTGCCAGATCTCGGGGTTGAGTTTGGGAACGCGAACGCCTACTAGTCCGTCACGACGGTAGCGATCCGTAAAGGATTCTGCGAACACTCCGTTGAGAGCTTCCACATCGCTCAAATCAGCACGATGCGGTCCCGAAACCGACTGTTCACGCCGTGGGACGGCCATAGTTCTCCACGCCCGTCTCTTCGACGACGCGCGCCGCCCGTGTCCGAGGGTCCACTGAAACGCGCAGCACCTGGTCAGCTCCCTCCTTGATCGACTCAATATGCGTGATGAGTATGACTTGAGGAAACCTGTCGCTCAGGCGCCGGAGAAGATCAACCGCCCCTTGCCGGCGAGTCTCGTCCAGTCCACCAAAGATTTCATCGAGTACCAGCAACGAAAGCGGCTGCCCCGCCCGCTCGGCCACCATTTGGCTGATCGCGAGCCGCAAGGCCAGGTTGACGACGTCCTCTTCGCCACCGGAGATCACGGGTTTGGGGACACCATCCTCCAACACACCGATCCGATAGTTCTCGTCCAACTCGAACTCTTGATATCGACCATCGGTGAGCTCCGCGACGAAGGTCGAGCCAAGATCGGAGAGATCCGGACGCAACTTGGCATTGAGTTCGGACCGCAGGCCCTCGAGCGCCGCATCCAACTCATCATGAAGCAGAAGATCGGCACGTAACGTTGAGGCCTTGGCGGCGCGCTCGCCACGCTCTTCGACGCGGCGCCCGATACTCTCCACCGCAGCCAGGGCGGCTTTCTCGTCTCCTCTGAGCGCCGCCGCTCGGAGTTCGATCTCCCTTACATCTCTTTCCGCTGTCTGGTGCCGCGCCCGGGCATCCTCAAATACCTCGTCACTATAACCCGATGCCGCCATCGCGCCGGTCAATTGCCGGACACGCTCTTCACGTTCTGATAGAGTGCGCTCGGCTCGCTCTGCCTCCTGTACTAAGCGTTCGGCGTGCTCGGCCTTCGCCTGCAACTGCATCCACGTCTCCAACAGGGGCTCGAACTTTTGCATTTCAGCGCGGGCGACCTCGTGTCGTTCCGCATCGTAGGCGTCCGGTAATCCGTCCAGATCTTTTTCCAGCTGCAAGACCCGCTTGCCCAGTCGCCCGAAGTCCCGCTCCGATTCCCGCCGCTGACGCATTTCCGCACCCGTCCCAGCCAACTGCTGGAGCGCCGAGTCCAATCCCTGTCGTTCCTTCTCCCGTTCTTTGTGAACGGCTCGCAAGTCCTCGGGTTCTGTTTCCAACTGTTCGAGCCGCGCCTTGTAGTATTTGCCGTTTGCTTTGATTTCTTCGAGTTGTACATCGAGCGAGGTCAAGACGGATTCGTACTCCGCTTTGAGCGGCCGCGCGCATGTGGGACACTTTCCGTCAGACCCGGCCTCGACGATCCCTTCGCGATGCTTTTCCAAGTCCGTGAAATGGTCGAGCAGCGTCGCCCGTTTTGTTTCGGCGTCTTGCCGATCGCGCACCCAGGCGGTGTGGGTTTCTTCTTCGCGCTTGATCAACTCGTCGAGGGTCTCGCGAGCACTCGCCACTGCTTGTTCGGCCTTTGCGTGCGCCTCCTCGATATTTTCGGACGAACGCAATCGCTCTTCGAGATGCTGGACCTGTTGCCGCACTTCGGTGAGCTGGCCGGAAAGAAGGCGCCGCTTGCCTGCGGCCTGGCCTTCCCGATCCAGATGATCCAGCTCCTGACGAAGCTCGCGGCCCCGCGCAATGTCTTGCCGCATCCCGTCTATCCGGCTCTTCGCCTCGATCGCCTCGGCTAGTTCACGGTCGAACCGCTCGAACGCTTGCCCGGCGTCTTGCACCATCTGCTCGGCGATGCGTCGCTCGCCGTCAGCCGCGAGATTTGTTTCGCGCAGCTCTTTCATCCGTCCCCATACCGGCGCCGCTTCTTGGAGCGCCGCCTGGGCTCGTTTCAGGTCGGTTTCCAGTTCAACCACTAGTGCGTTGACGTCTTTCAGCTGTTGCTGATCCTGGGCCTGCTCGCGCTTCAATGCCTCGAGATCTTCGAGTCCCCGCTCCAAACCGTTCACCTCAGCCCGAAGCGTCGACCGCCGCAGTCGCAAATGCTGTTGCGCCTGACGCAGCTTTTCGTATCCCAACAAACGAGAAAGGAACTTTCCACGGTCGGACGGTCCCATCGACGCCATCACCGCAAGTTCTTTTTGACCGGTGAAGTAGGTGCTGAAGAACTCGTCGTGCGTCATGCCGAGCAGTCGAACGATTTTGCTCGACACCGAATGGTGGCTATTCGCGACCGGTCCGGCACCGCCGTCCTGGAACAACTCTGCCCCATAGAGACTGCGCACGACGCGATATTCATGCGCGCCGAATGTAAAATCGACTTCGACGCGGACCGGGGCTCGGGCCGGGGCACCGATGCGACGCAGCGATTCCCGGCTCCCTCGGGCGGCGGGGTTGCCGTACAACGCCCACGCGAGGGCCTCTAGGAGCGTGGTCTTGCCGGAACCGTTCGGACCAATCACGGCGATGAGACCCAAACCCAAAACAATTTCGGTCTCGGCGTGTTGCCGGAAGTTTACGAGTTTGAGACGGTGGAGTTGCACTACCCCTCTGTTATCTCCCGCTCCACTTGGTCGAGGTAACGGCGTCCCAGTGTTACCAGAGATTTGCGGTCAACGCCGGGGGTCACCTCACGGCGATTGAGGTAGTCCGTGACAACTTCCTCGAGTGTTTGCCGCCGGCCGGGGGCGCCAACACCGATTTCCTTCTTGAGGATGGGTCGTCGAACGTCCAGGTGATAATGAAGCGCGCGTGTCTTGTATTCGCGCACGGCCACATGGTCCAAGTCCCGAGCAACGAGGCGGGTCACATTCGTCACGAGTTGGCGCACCACCTGGTCGTCGAGACCGTTGGCAATGCCATCGACGTTTGCCGAGACCAGTGCATCCAAATCGGCCGCCGTCTTCCCCGCACCGTCGATCGTTTCCAAATCAACGTGTCGGCGTGACATCTCGATGGGCTGGAACTCCACCTTCGCGCGTCCAGACTTCAATGTCGCCAATAACCATCCCTTCGCCTCACCCCAGCCCAACCGCGCACCCTCCCGCAGTTCCCCCCACGGATTGAGCCCTGCGAATTCCAGCGAACCGGCGTACCACGCGTTGGCCGTCACCTGCTGTGCGACGTGATAATGTCCGAGCGCCACATAGTGCCATTGATCCGCGTGCAAGTCCCCCGGCTCTACCATCGCACCGCCGAATTCGACGAAGGACCGATCGCCGGGAACGACACCGGCTACTTCACCGTGCGTCAACAACACGTTCCACTTCACCCCAGATTCGGGACGCATGGTCGGACGCGGCGATCCGCGAACCGCTTCGTGCGGAACGCAAAAGATCGATAGATCGAGGTTTTCGAAGACGAGTCTTCGCGGTTCGCGTGCCGCCACGTGCACGTTGGGTAGCGCCTCGAACAAGGTGAGTATCGTTCCGGTCTCCACCGAGCGCGGCGTATCGTGGTTCCCTGCGATGATGACGATGGGCGTGTCCGGCAGCATCTTGCCCAAGCGGCCGAACTGATTGAACGCGTCCAGGATAGCGGCGTTGGTGGGACGCACCGAGTGGAACACATCTCCGGCTACCAAAACTGCGTCGGGCTTCGCCGATGCGATGGCGTCCACGGCGCGCCTGAACGCGACCGCCACGTCCGCCTCTCGTTGGTTGATTCCGTGTGCTGTTTGCCGAGTGTATTGCCGATA
>JAPULP010000222.1 GCA_027294815.1 Gemmatimonadota bacterium
CCTCGATGATTCGATTCTGGACCGACATCCCTTCGGTCTCTTCCTCGGCGTTGCGCCAGCGCATGCCCCAACTGTGGTACCGGCCGGTAACCGGCAACCACGATGTGGCGCCAACCGTCTTCACGCCGGTCATCCCACGCACGCGGTCCTGGAACCGTTGGTGAAAGCGGATGCGTGCGTCGGGGTCGCCATACCGGGCGTCGGGGAGGTGCACCTCAAACGTCAGAACGTTGTCGGGTTGAATGCCAAGGTCGGTACGAAGCTGGGTGACAAAGCTCTTCATTAATAGACCAGCGCCAATGAGCAGCATGAGGGCGAGCGCCATCTGGCTCGCAACGAGCACGCCCCGCACATGGCGTCCACGCATACCGCCGGTCGTACCCCGGGTGCTGTCTCGTAACGTCTCGTTCAGGCTCACCCGCGCGGAACGCAGAGCCGGCACGAGACCGAACAGGACGGCCGTCACCACGGTGATTCCCATCGTGAACCCGAGCAGCATCGGGTCGAACGAGATCTCATTGGCGCGCGCAAGCGACTCGGGACTGATAGCCAGGAGGAATCTCATGCCCGTAAACGCTATGATGAGTCCGGCCGCTCCCCCCGCGACGGCGAGCACCAGTCCTTCTATGAGCAGTTGGCGTGCCAGGCGCAGGGGACCGGCGCCCAAAGCGGCCCGTACGGCCGACTCCCGCTGGCGGGAAATGCTCCGCGCCAGGAACAGGTTGGCCACGTTCACACACGCGATGAGCAGCACGAGGCCCGCCGCGCCCATCAGCACAAAGAGCATCGTTCTCGATGGCCCCACGACCTCTTCGAACATCGGGTATATGCGGACGTAGCGGTCTTCGTTCGTGTCCGGATAGAGCTCTTTGAGATTGGCGCTCACGACATCCAGTTGGGCCTGTGCCTGAGCCAGGGTGACGCCGGCGGCAAGCCGTCCGATCCCCGTGAGGTAGGTGTTGTGTCTTCCGTTGAACATGTAGTCCGGCTGGAGGTCCTGCGGGATCCACACGTCCACCTCTCCTGCAATGACATCGAGGAACGTCGGAGGCATTATGCCGATCACCGTGTACGACACACCCTCCATCGTCAGACCACTCCCGATGATCTCCAAATCGCCGCCCGAGTGGCTCTGCCACAGATCATGACTCAAGACGGCGACGCGTGAGGCTTCCCGCTCTTCGTCGCGCGTGAACGTGCGGCCAAGCATGGGCGGAGCGCGAAACACCTCGAAATAAGCGGAACTGACGGGCAGGGCCCGCACGCGACGTGGGGCGCCACCTTGGGTGATATCGACGCCGCGCTCACGGTAGGTGTACAAAACGGCGACGTTCTCAAAAGCATCTACCCGCGCCCGCTGATCGACGAAGTCGGGTCCCGACAGAACGTTGCGACACTCCGGACATCGATCATACGCCGTGTATATCCGCACGAGACGCTCGGGCTGGTCGTAGGGTAGGGGGGTGAGAAGGACGCTGTTCAACACGGTAAAGACAGCCGTGTTGGCGCCAATGCCCAGTGCCAGGGTCAGGATGGCGACGGCGGCAAAACCGGGCGTTCGGCCCAGAGTACGAACGGCAATCCGCACGTCTTGCCATATCCCGAGCATGAGATTGTCCTTCCGATGTGGGATCTGCTGAACCTGATGACACGTGTCGATCACGGCGTCCATGTTTCCGAACCGCCGCTTTGCCTTTTGGCGTGCTTCTTTCGGTGTTAAACCCGCCCGCTCGTATTCCGCGACCAACTTTGCAATGTGAAAGCGCAATTCGTCGGTGATGTTGCGAGACAGTGCTCGGCTGGCAAACCTTTCTTGCAACCAGCGGAGAAAACGTCTCACGCTACCACCTCCCCATCATGGCGGCGACGGCGTCGGTGTATAGTTCCCATTCCGTAAGCTCCTGACGCAGCCGCGCCCGGCCCTTCTTGGTCAGCTCGTAAAACTTGGCACGCCGGTTGTTGTCGGACCGTCCCCACTTGGCGGCTATCCACCCGCGCCGCTCCATCCGGTGCAGCGCGGGGTACAGTGACCCCTCTTCCACCCGCAGCACGTCGTTGGTCGCCACCTCGATCACCCGGGCGATGTCGTAGCCGTGCATGGGATCGGGTTCGAGCGCCTTAAGGACCAGCATGTCGAGGGTGCCGCGGAGCAAGTCGAGTTGGGTTCTAGTCACTGGCTCTCCAATAGAGTTTCTAGGGGAAAGATACCATGGTCCCATAGAAACTCAAGGGGAGCTTCTGGCGCGCGCCAACGAACCGGCGGCTCGGGGCGATAGACCGCTGCAGTTGTTGACTTGCTTTATGTTGCAAAGTACTTTGTACCACGCGCCAGTCGGCACTTGACCGACCAGATCAGAGGCAGGCCTCATTGGCTGCCCGAATTCTGAAGCAACAGCGCGAATCGCTTCCCCGCACTCAACAGGAGGATTTGAATGTCCAGGCTACTATCGTTCGCGGTCGCCGCCCTGCTTGTCGGCATGCCAGTTTACGCGCAGGACAGGACCGCCGAGATCGACAGAATCTTCGCCTGGGCCACGCCGGAGGTGCCCGGATGCGTGGTCGCCGTCTCGCAGCACGGGAAGATGGTCGTGAACCGCGCGTATGGGTTGGCCGACCTCGAGCGCGGCGTTCCGTTGAGCACG
>JAPULP010000223.1 GCA_027294815.1 Gemmatimonadota bacterium
AGCCAGGTGGATCAGTTGGCCAGCAACCGGGCGGATTACCGTCCAGTGCTTCCCGGCTACTTCACCACCATGGAGACGCCACTGCTGAGCGGGCGGGCGTTCGTGGAGCAGGACAATCGCCCAGGTGCGCCCTCCGTGATCGTGGTGGACGATGTGTTTGCCGCACGAGCCTGGCCGGGGGAGAACGCACTCGGCAAACGGCTCATAATCCAAGTGCCGGATGAATCCCAACGGTTTATGCAGACTGGCTGGACCGAAGTCGTGGGCGTGGTGAGCCATGTACGTCACTCCAACCTCGCACTGGATGGCCCCGGCACGATCTACCTGCCGTACCACACGCACGGTTGGTTCGAGATGTCGCTGGTCGTCAAGACCACAGTGGAGCCACTGACGGTAGCGGCTGGCGTGCGCGAGGCGGTCGAGGCGATCGACCCCGAACTTCCGGTGTTCGCTGTGAGGACTATGGACGATTATGTGAGTGACGCGGTCGCACCAAACCGATTCGCGCTCATCTTGATCGGTGTGTTCGCGGCCGTGGCGTTGGTGCTCGCGTCGATCGGCCTGTACGGAGTCATCTCGTACGTCGTGCGCCAACGTACGCGTGAAATCGGTATACGCATCGCGTTCGGGGCGGAAGGCCAAAACATCGTGCGGCTGGTCGTTGGGCAGGGCATGGCGATGGCCGGCTTGGGCGTGGGTATCGGGCTCGCCGCGGCGTTCGGAGTGACACGCGTAATCGGCAACCTGTTATTCGGAGTCACGGCCACCGATCCCATCACTTTCGGCGGCATCGCCGCGTTGCTCATCGGCGTGTCCGCGCTGGCGTGCTACCTACCCGCACGACGTGCAATGAAAGTCGATCCGATGACAGCGCTGCGGAACGACTGACGCCCCCCGCCCCCCGCCCTCCGCTCCCTGCTCCCTGCTCCCTGCTCCCTGCTCCCCGGTGAGGGGGAAAAGGGCGGCGTCACCGCCACACTTCCATCCGCAATCCGCGCACATCGACTTCTTCCACCAGCGGGATGCGGACGGCGCCTCCGTTGTGAACGCGCATCGCCGTCCAGGCGGCGGCGACCGCGTCGAGCAAGTCATCGAGCCGGGCCCGTCCAAGGTCGCCGGCCAGCCCCTCCAACCCCTCGGTGAGCCCTGTGGTCGAGAGGAGCCGCATGCGGGCCAAAAGACCTCCGGCGCTCGACTTTGCGAGCGAGAGCGGCGAACCCCCGTTTAGCTCCATGAAGGAAAGCTCGGGATGGACCTCCATGACACGTTGCTGAATCCGGGGCGTCATCAGATCGTCCACCTCCGCGATCTTTGGCAGGAGACCGTACGCCTGTCGAGACATGCCGATTCCGCCAGCGGAGTGTTCCCGGTGCAACTCGTTGGCCTCATCGAACGAGCGGGCCTGCAACACCGACCGAGGCGGCGCGGCGAAGACGCTGGTGTGGCGTGTAGGTCGCAACAGGGTCCGCGCCTCGCGATCCGACGACCTGCCGCCACGCTCGACCTCGTCGGGGAGTCCGATGGGAATGTCGATGGCGACTATGACACATGCGGTGGTCTGGAGGAGCAGCTCAGAAAAGGTCGGTGCGACCGAGCAGGCCTGGACACGTTCACTCGTGGCATCGATCACCACGTACACCCATCCGGCCCTCGAGCCGTCGACCCCAGCGACGAGTGTCGAACTCATTTGGTTTCCGGCTCCGCGGGTGTAATATCCATCTCCTCGAGAAAACGACTCCCACCGGCATCCCTTCCAAAACGCCGGTCTACCCTCGTCATTACGAGCCGATCCTCCGCACGTGTCATCCCAACATAGAGCAACCGCCTGGCCTCCTCAATTTCCGCGGTGCGGCTCTCCTGCACCGCGTAGTAGCCGGGCAGCTGGTAGTCCTCCACGCCCACGAGGTACACACGCGAGAATTCGAGCCCCTTGGTCGAGTGGAGGGTCAACAAATTGACGCGATGCGGGTCGACCTCGGCGCCCTGGGACGTCGATAGCGCGATCTTCTCCAGGAACAGCTCCACACTATCAGCCAACGTCTCGGCTTGGCTCGCCTCGGTGAGGGCCTGCAGCCGCGCCATCGCCGTGGGATACCGCTGAGCAGCGTCTTTCGTCGTCCGAATCTTCTCCATCAACTCCTTGCCGCCCAGTCGCTTGATCAGCGCTTCAACTGTGGGCGCGTCCGTCGCACCACTCCGCTGGCGCTCGGCCTCGTAGAACTCGAGACAGTCGCTGAACCGTCCCAGACAGAACGGGCGCGCGATGTCCTCCAGAACCTTATGCTCCTCGAGAACGCGGCGTTGAGGGTCGAGCGCCAATCCGAGCCCGAGATAATCCAACAGATTCACCAGGGTCGATTTTCGAGACCGAATGACCTTCTGCTTGCCGAGTTCGCGACACACCGCCGCCAGGGTCTCGGCGTCATCCACCGCGTGGTGTGCCCGTCCCGTATCGATCGCAAAGCGGGCCGCCAGATCCGTGAGTCGAGCACTGTCTTGGTACAACGATCGTGCGAGCGGCAGCGTGTCGAAGAAGACAAACCCATCGATGCCGCCGTGGGGCTCGGCCAATCGGCGAAGAACCGGGACGTCGAATCGCTGCCCGTTGTGGGCGACGAGAACATCGTCGCCGACGAACTCACAAAAGGCCGGCCACACGTCGGCGAAAACCGGCGCCTCCCTGAGGTCTTCGTCCGAGTAACCGTGCACGTCTCGGGCGCGCGCCGAAATGGGGCGTGCGGCCTTTACAAGTGAATGGAACCGATCGGTGACCGCCCCGTCCCCGCCGCGTACCCTCACCGCTCCAAGCTCGATGATGTCGCACTCGGCCACGTCCTTGTCGGTCGTCTCCAGGTCAAAGGCGACGTAATCCTCCATCACCTGTTCGAAATCATGACTCTGGACGAGTTGGAGTGCTTTGAAGACACACAACGGCAAGCCGAGGTCGCCACCATCTTCTTGTCGTAAGACGATGTCACCTTCCGCGGGTCGGTGGTCATCCGCACCCCCAAGGGAAGTGGAAATCCCGGCCGCTACGAACATGCCGCGCAGCGCGATCTCCAAGCCTTGCTGCGGCTCGACGTCTATGCGACCGTTCTGCGCCATGGCGTCACGGAACCGCTGCGCCATCCGCCCCACGACAGGATGGTCGGCGGGATCGGACAACTCGTCGTGATGTTCCTCGAGGGTGTTGCGATACTTGCCAACTCGCTGAGCCAGCAGCTCCTCCACAAAGCCAGCCAACGTGGAGTGTGCTCGATACAGCGCTTCCAGGTTCTCGACGTGATAGATGAAACGCCATGCCTTCTTGGCGTCGGGGTCTCCTTTCGGACGGCTCCGCGCGAAGACGCGCATCGCCGAAACCAAGTCCTCCTCGTCCGTGGTCACCGCCCGCACCTGCGCAATCAACGACTCAGGTAACACCTGCTCGGCAAACACCTCAACCGCAATCGGATCGCCCGGTTTACTCACCAAGCGGAGCGAAGCCACGACATACTTGATCACCTTGTCGTCGCTCAACGACCGGCCGCGAGCCAACCGACACGGAACGGCGTTGCGAATCAGCCAACGCTCGAGCCGGTCTCCCACACGGTGCTGGCGATACAGGAGGGCGTAGTCTCCCCACGGTCGCGACTCGTCGCCGGCACGGTCCGCCTGAATATCCGCAAGGAGCCAGGCGGCTTCCGCGGCCTCGTCCACAAAGGAGTACGCGGTGACTTGGTACGGCGATTCGCGCTCCGCCCGCAGTCTCTTGTCGAACAGAGTCGGGTTTTGCGCCAAGAGCGTTCGCGCAACCTCGAAGATCTGGCGCGAACATCGGCGGTTGCTATCCAACACCATCGGTTCGAGAATTTGGAAATCGTCCTGAAAACGAACCAAAACCTCCGGATCCGCTCCAGTCCACGAGAAGATCGACTGTTCCTCGTCTCCCACAGCAAAGAAATTGCCGTGATCCTGTACGAGCTGTTTCAGCACGAAATACTGCGCGGGATTCAAGTCTTGAAACTCGTCGACCAGGATGTAGTCCCACTGCGACGCCACCACCTTGGCGATGTCCGGTTTTTTCCGAAAAAGCTCCGCTGTCCTTCCAATGATGTCATCGAAGTCCAGCATGTTCCGGCGGGCGAGGATCGCCTGATAGCGGACGAATGCCGTTTGGTCTTCGACCGAGAGCACATGATCTTGTAAACGGTGACGCCCGAAGGCCGTCAATAACTGGAGACGGCGTCGAGAGTATACGCCAATGCGACGCAACACGAAGTGTTGGTAACTCTCGTCCGCGATTCCGAACCCGCGCGCGAGCCCGATCGCTTCTCCATGTTCGCGCAAAATCTTTACACACAAGGAGTGAAGCGTGCCACGGGTCACGTCTTCCGCGCGTTGCCCGAGGGTGAGCTTGAGCCTGGCAGCTATTTCCTCGGCGGCCTTATTGGTAAACGTGACCGCACAGATACGCGCCGGCGCGAAATCCGCTTTTGTGATGAGATAGTTGACACGTTCGATGAGACAGAACGTCTTGCCGGCGCCGGGACCCGCGATGACGAGCACGGGCCCCATCTTGGCTTCGATGGCGCGACGCTGAGCGGGGAGGGCTTCGTGATCCACGCTATACCTTCCTTGTCTTCCACCTCCCACGACGGAAAATCACCGCACTCACCACGGCGAGTGACGAGAACGCGACGGTCATGGCGATGAACACACCACGGGGGCCGATCCCGAGCGGGTGCGCCAATACATAGGCCAGCGGCAGCTCGAGCAGCCAAAAGATAAACAAGTTGATGATCGTCGGCGTCCAGGTATCGCCTCCTGCTGCGATCCTCGCACGGCTTCGCGCAGAGCTGGCCAGAGCCGGAAAGGTTCCTCTCGTTCGATGGGTTGTTCGACGGGAACGGCCATAACCGCGCAATGTACCCGGTCGTCCCGCGACTGCGCTCGCTCGCCTCTGGCGGGCGATCCCAAAGATAGGAAGATTCCAGACGTCCCAACCCAATGAGGATTCCGTGCGCCGTCTCTTCAACCTCGACAACGTCCTGACGCTGCTGCTCGTGTTCGTGCCCATAGCACTCGTGTTGGATTTCGTGGTGCATGCAAGCGGCCTGGTGGTTTTTGTGGTATCCGCCATCGCCATCGTCCCGCTGGCCGGTTGGATGGGCCGCGCCACCGAACACCTCGCCTCGCACGTGGGTGAAGGACTTGGCGGGCTCCTCAATGCGACGTTCGGCAACGCCGCCGAACTCATCATTGCCATCATGGCGCTCCGGGCCGGGTTGTACGATCTCGTGAAGGCGTCCATCACCGGATCGATCATCGGCAATCTGTTACTCGTGTTCGGTTTGGCGGCGCTGGCCGGGGGCCTGCGGCGCGGCACGCAAACGTTCAACAAGACGGCCGCTGCGATGGGCACGACCATGCTGCTGTTGGGGACGATCTCCTTGATCATCCCAGCCATGTTTCACGTTGTGGCCGGAGAAACCGCGGCGCAGAGCGAACAACGCATGAGCCTCCTCATCGCCGTCATTCTCCTGATCACCTACGTCCTGTCTCTGCTGTTCACGCTCAAGACGCACTCGCATCTCTATGTCGGCTCGTCGAAACCGCACGACGACAGCCCCCATAGCACGGCGCACTGGTCGGTGAAGAAGTCCTTTTCCGTATTGTTTGGGTCGGCGATGGCCGTCGGTGTGATGAGCGAACTACTCGTCTCGTCGGTGGAGCACGCCGGCGAAGCGGCAGGGATGAGCCAGGTGTTCATCGGTGTCATTCTCGTCGCCATCATCGGCAACGCTGCCGAACACTCCACCGCCATCCTCGTGGCCATTAAGGACAAGATGGACCTGTCGCTCAATATCGCCGTCGGGTCCTCACTACAGATTGCGCTCTTCGTCGCACCGGTGCTCGTGTTGCTGAGTTACGTCATCGGCCCGGCACCGATGGATCTGCTGTTCACCACCATGGAAATCGTTGCCATAGCGGCTTCGGTGGGAATCATGGCCCTGATCTCCCAAGACGGCGAAACACATTGGATGGAGGGCGTCCAACTGCTCGCGGTCTACGCGATCTTGGCCCTGGCGTTCTTCTTCCTACCGGCGTGATGGTGCTTGGTGGCGTAACGGCAAACACCGCGACGGAGCGGCGGCCCCTATAGCGTCATCGGCCAGAAACTCGAAGCGTAAAACGCGATCAAGAGCGCCGCGCCCGCCAGCGCGAGATCCTTCATGAAATGCGCCATCTCGCCCCTCTTGACCGTCGGGTCGCTTTCCTTCCAGAACTGATGACCGAGCGTCGCCGAAAAAAACAAAAAGATCGCGATCAGGCCCGCCCCGATGAAACGATGCCATCCCAAGAGCACGAACACGCCTCCCACGAGAATCATCAATCCGCCCACGATGGTCGCCGGCTTCGCGGCCGGTACTCCTTTCGAAGCAGCCATGGCCGACACGTCATCTAGTTTCACGAAGTGCATCATTCCCATCATGATGAACAACGTGCAGAACAACACCCGTCCGCCCACGTGGATCGTTGTGCGGAAACCGTCGGAAACCAGGAAATCCATGGTCCGACCTCCTCGTCTGTGTCTGGAATGGGATTAGTGCGCCTAGTTCGCGCTCACAATGCGGATTCTCTAGATCACGCGCAAGAGGAACCCCATACAAAAAGCTGCACCCATGTTCAGGACAAGTGTTCTAAAACACCTACGACTTCCCACC
>JAPULP010000224.1 GCA_027294815.1 Gemmatimonadota bacterium
TTTTTTTGTAGCAGCGATACGAACCGGAGGTAGCCTCACTGACCTATTCGAACAGGCCACAATCGCCGCGCGAGCCCCGCACGCGGGTAAACAGCCAGATCCGCACCAGCCCGGTGAGGGTGATCGGGGGCGCCGGTGAGCAGCTCGGCGTGATGCCCGTTGATGAGGCCTTGAAGGAAGCCGGCGAGCGCGGTTTGGATCTCGTGGAGGTGGCGCCGATGGCAAAGCCGCCCGTGGTCAAAATCATGGACTACGGGAAATACCGCTACGAACAGGACAAAGCGGCAAAGGCGGCCAAAAAGAAGCAGCACGTGATCCACATGAAAGAAGTCAAGTTCCGGCCCGGAATCAGCCAACATGACTTCGATTTCAAGGTGCGACACGCGCGGACGTTTCTCGGAGATGGAAACAAGGTGAAGCTCACGATGATGTTCCGTGGGCGTCAGGTCACTCACCCCGAGTTGGGTCAGGAAGTTTTGGCTAGGGTCTTGGAGGAGTTACAGGAACTCGCCAAGGTGGAAGTCGAGCCAAAGCTCGAAGGACGGAACATGACGATGGTGCTGGCGCCGAAATAGACGGGCGGACGGGCAGGTGGGCACAAGGCATCTTTAACGACAACCGAAAACAGGGTGGGGAGTGGGGGACCGTCTGACCGCCGGGTGTGGTGGTGGGGTGGGGCGGGCCCGTCGGGTTGGGAAGAGAAGAGGAGGGGCGAAATGCCCAAAATGAAAAGCAAACGTTCGGCTTGCAAACGCTTCAAGGTGACGGGCTCGGGGAAGGTTACCCGTCGCAGGGCGGGCAAGAGCCACATACTCACGAAGAAGCATCCAAAACGTAAGCGCCGCCTTCGTCAGGGGACGGTGATGTCCCCGGCTGACCAGGCCCGGATTCGTCCATTGTTGGGCAAGTAGGGGGAGGCATGCCAAGAGTCAAAAGCCAAGTTGCCCGCTCGAAGCGCAAGAAGAAGATCATGCGCGCCGCCCAAGGGGCACGGGGCGGCCGCAGCAAACTCTACAAGACTGCAAAAGAGAATGTCGAGCGCGGCTTGCGCTACGCCTATCGCGACCGTCGACGGAAGAAACGCGACTTCCGTCGCCTGTGGATTGTCCGTATCAACGCCGGCGCCAGGTTGCACGACCTGTCGTACAGCCGATTTATGGCGGGTCTCAAACAGGCCGGCGTGGAGATTAATCGAAAGTTCCTCGCCGATTTGGCCGTGCGAGACCCTATGGCTTTCGGCGCACTGGCAGAGGTTGCAAAAAAGAGTCAGTAATCGACGCCAGTTGCAGTACTCGTCCACGGACAACACATGGCAACAGTTTCCCCCGACGACCAATTCGAGGCCGTTGAACGGACTCTTGTAGAACTACGTGAAGCGGGTGCGCCCCGTCTCGCGGAGTTGAAGGTCGAGTTGCTCGGCCGCAAGCAAGGGCTCCTCACGCAAATCTTGCGGTCGCTGTCGACCCTCGAACCCGAAGAGCGGCGAGCGGTTGGTCAGCGCGCGAATCAGCTCAAGGTCGAGATCGACGCCGTGATCGGCCAGCGCGAACAGGAACTACGGGCCGGGGAATCGTCGGGTGAGGACGTCGATCCAACCATGCCGGGCCGCCGGTCGTGGCGTGGAGCGATCCACCCCGTGACTGCGGTGATTGACGACGTCTGCGAGATCTTCCGTGAACTCGGTTTCTCGCGCGTAACCGGTCCCGAAGTCGAAACCGACGCCTACAACTTCACCAAGCTCAATATCCCGCTGGACCATCCCGCCGCGGACATGCACGACACGTTCTATCTGTCCCCGGGTATTCTGCTACGCACGCATACCTCTCCGGTGCAGGCGCGGACGATGGAACAGCACAAACCACCGATTCGCATCGTGGTGCCCGGGAGAGTGTATCGGCGCGATCCCTTCGATGCGTCTCACGCGCCAGTCTTCTCGCAGATCGAGGGCCTGGCAGTAGACGAAGGCATCACCTTCGTCGAATTCAAAGCCGCACTGGACTACTTCGCCAAACATTTCTTCTCGGCGGACACCGAGGTGCGATTCAGGCCGTCCTTCTTCCCGTTCACGGAACCGTCGGCTGAAGTCGACGTCCAATGCCAGATGTGCAGGGGCAGCGGTTGTGCAACCTGCCACCGCACCGGCTTCCTCGAGATCATGGGTGCCGGCATGGTGCATCCAGCGGTGCTGGAGAACTGCGGCATCGATCCGGAGCGCTATTCGGGGTATGCCTTCGGTATGGGTCCCGAGCGTATTGCGATGTTGCGCTACGGGATTCCCGACATCCGGATGCTGTTCCAGAACGACATGCGTTTTCTACGACAGTTCGTGGAGTAGCCGATGAACGCCTCGCTCAATTGGTTGTCCGCGCTCCTCGGCACTGAACTCGAGCCGACCGATGTAGCCCACAAGCTTGCCATGCTTGGCGCGCCTGTGGAATCGATAGAACCGCTCCATCAGGATCTGGGCGACATCATCGTCGCCGAAGTGGAGCGGGTAGAGCGGCATCCCAACGCCGATCGGCTTACACTGTGCTACGTGAACAACGGTGTGGAAGTGGTGGAGGTCGTGTGCGGCGCCCCAAACGTCGAGGCGGGTAAGCGATATCCGTACGCCGCGGTTGGTACCGTGCTGCCCGGAGGCTTGAAGCTCAAGAGCCGTAAGATCCGCGGGGTGCAGTCCAACGGAATGCTGTGCTCTGCGAGCGAATTGGCGTTGGGGGCCGATCAAGACGGCATCATGGAGCTGGACACGGACGCGCCTGCCGGCACCCGGCTTCTCGATGTGTTGCCGGTGAGCGACTTCCGGCTCGACGTAGAGGTAACCCCTAATCGGCCGGATCTCCTGGGTCACAAAGGCATCGCACGAGACCTGGGTGCGCTCATGCGGCGTCCGGTAAAGCTGCCGCCGATCCCGGGGGCGGCAGGGGACACGAACGCGCCGGTAACGACGACCGGTAACGGTGTGGTCGGGGGCGTGGAGGTTTCGATAGACGATGTAGAGGGTTGTCCGCGCTACATGGCGGCGGTGATCGAAGGTGTGACCGTCGGCCCGAGTCCCGACTGGTTGGTAGCGCGACTCCACTCGGTGGGGCAGAGATCCATCAACAACGTGGTTGATGCTACGAACTACGCCCTGCTCGAGTTGAATCAGCCAATGCACGCATTCGACCGTGCCCGGCTCGGTGGGTCGAAGATCATCGTACGCCGCGGCGGCGAAGGCGAGAAGATCAAGATGCTCGACGGGGAAGAACGCACCCTCGACAGCTCCATGACGGCCATTTGCGACGCCCATACCGCGACGGCGGTTGGCGGGATCATGGGCGGTCGCGAATCGGAAGTTTCCGAGCAAACGACCGACGTGGTGCTCGAATGCGCGTATTTCGATCCAAAGCGGATCAGATCGACGCGCGCGGCGCTCAAAATGAGCACGGATGCGTCGTACCGGTTCGAACGCGGAACGGACTTGCAGGGCATGGCCGACGCGCTCCGTCGCACGGTGCAATTGATCATCACGATCGCAGGGGGATCGGAGCCCGGGCCGCCGGTCGACGTGTATCCGAACCCGGTCAAAACCCCTGCAATCTTCTTGCGGCCGGAGCGGGTCGCGCACCTGCTTGGGGTGGAGATTCCACAAAAGGAGATTGAAGGCTACCTGACCAGTCTCGGTTTCTCAGTTGGGCCGAAGAACGGACGACTGGCCGTCCACGTTCCGGGTTGGCGTCCGGACGTGGTGCGCGAAGAAGATCTGATCGAGGAGATTGCACGGTTGCGCGGTTATGACTCGTTTCCAACGGAGTTGCGTCCCTTGCGGCCGAGTACAGTACCGAGCGATCCGTCGCAGGCTGCAGAGGCCTTGGCGCGCCGGGTGTTTACCGGCCTTGGGCTCCACGAAGCACAGAGCGTGTCCTTCGGACCCCAGCGGGAGCACGCGTTCTCGATCGGTGAGAGCGTGGAGTCTCAGGACGTGCTCAATCCTCTGTCTGCTGAGGAGGCCTATCTCCGCACCGATCTGATCGAAGGGCTCAGGCAATCGGTGAACCGCAATTGGGCCGTACGCGAACGAGATATCCGACTTTTTGAAATCGGATCGGTTTTCGGCAAAAGGGGCGATGCCGAGGTTCCGCGGGAGCAGCGGCGCCTGAGCGGCGTGATTTCAGGTGCTCGGAGGCCCGCACATTGGTCGGAAAGCGGCCCATCGGTTGATTTCGACCGCTGGGATGTGAAATCTTTGTTGGACGAAGCCATGCGGGTGGCCGGTATCGCTGGAGAGGTGACGGAGCAGGACGGGCGGTGGGTACTACGCGATTCGGAGGGAACGTGGTTGGGGTGGGCCGGCGAGATCACGATGAGCGGTCCTCCATGGGCGGCACCGGTGTTTGGTTTCGAGGTGGTCATGAGGCAAGGCGTTTCAAGGGCGGTGCGCTTCGAGGCGATTCCCAGCACGCCACCGGTCGAGCGCGACATTGCCTTATGGTTGCCGGCGGGCGTGCAAGTGGACCAAGTGAACGAGATCATCGGCAAGCGCGGTGGCAAGCTGCTGGAATCAGCGCAGGTGTTCGACGAGTTTCGCAGTGCCGGCAAGCGCAGCGTAGCGTGGCGTTTGGTATTCCGGTCGCCGGACCGCACGTTGCGGGATAAAGATGTCGACGTGGTGTTGAACAAGGTTCTCAAAGAATTGAAGGAGCAACTCGGTGTCGAACGCAGAGAAGCCTGAGTTCCAAGCCCTCGAACGACTCGAGACTGCCATCCGAGAGGTATCGGAGGAATTGGCAACGTGGCGGCGGCGGGCGCACAAGGCCGAGTCGGAGCGAATCGACCTGAGTGGTGGTGGCGATATCGTCGAAGCCCGCGGGCGCATCGTCGACCTGGAACGCGAGAACAAAGATCTACTTGGTCGCGTGGAACACGCGCGGAGCCGCGTGACCGAGCTGTTGACGCGCCTCCGGTTCTTGGAAGAGCAAACTGCTGTGGAGGAGGCTCGGCGATGAGCGCAAAAAAAGCGATCGTCAAGGTCATGATCGGTGGTGACGAATTCAGCTTGCGGTCCGATCGGCCGGACGACTACACGCGCGCCGTTGCGGATCATGTCGATCGGGCGATGCAGGAGGTCCGGGCGTCAGGCCAGCTCATCGAGAGCCACAAGGCGGCGATTCTGGCTGCGCTTGCGGTCACCGACGATCTCTTCCAGGCCCGCTTGGCCGAACGGGAAATGGAGCAGCGTTTGCACGCCCTCACGACTGAGGTGTCCCGCCTGTTACCTCCCCCCAAAAGGCCTTCGCAGCCACCTGGGTCGTTTGCCTCATCTGCTGACGACAGCTAGTTTTTGAATCTTCGGCCGCGCAGGCTGGCCGGAGGTGGTAACTCGAGCCATACGCGGCGCCCCCGAGGGATCCGGCGTGGTACCGTTGGAGATAGATCATGTCAGACGTGGCTGTCATTGCAATAGCCGCACTCGGGACCATGGTTCTGGTCGGGGCGGCTTTTTACATGTTCGGCCGCCGGATCGAACGACGGTTGGCGGAAGCGGCAGGTAAGTCGGCCGACCAGCAGGCACAGCGTTTGCTCGAGAACGCACAGCGCGACGCCGCCGCCGCCAAGGCGGAGGCGATCTTGGCGGGCAAGGAAGAAGTGATCACCGCCCGCGAAGATTGGGAGCGCGACGAGAAGCGGCGGCGGGAGGAGATCTCGCGCACCGAGCGTCGACTCGAGGAACGTGAAACCCACCTCGACAAGAAGGGCGCCGGGCTCGACGATCGGGAAACCGACTTTCAGCGCCGCGAGCAGTCCGTTCGAGACAAAGAAGGGCGTCTCGACCAGAAGGAACAAGAAATCACAGAGATACACGAAAAACATCAACGGCAACTCGAGCAACTTTCCGGCATGTCGGCCGAGGAGGCCAAGACGCAACTGCTTCGCGAGGCGGAAGAGCGCGCTCGCAGCGAAGCGGCCGCCATCGTTCGAGACTTGAGGGAAAAAGCCAAACGAGACGCCGATCGCGAAGCGAAGAAGATCATTGCGATCGCGGTTCAGCGCATCGCGTCGGATTACACGTCTGAAATGTCCGTCGCGGCCGTCGCGCTCCCGAACGATGAAATGAAAGGGCGCATCATCGGTCGCGAAGGGCGCAACATCCGAGCCTTCGAGACGGCAACCGGCGTTGACGTCATTATCGACGATACGCCTGACACCGTGGTGGTCTCGTGCTTCGATCCGGTGCGGCGCGAAGTGGCCCGCATCGCGCTAGAGCAACTCATCTCCGACGGTCGCATCCATCCGGGTCGAATTGAGGAAATCGTCGGGAAAGCGCAGGAGCAGGTCGAGGAGCAGTTGGTGGAAGCGGGCGAGCAAGCGGCATACGAGCTGGGCATCCACGGTATGCACGCTGAGTTGATAAAGCTCATCGGACGCATGAAATACCGCACGTCGTACGGTCAAAACATGTACCAGCACTCCAAAGAGGTGGCATGGCTCGCGGGCATCATGGCGGCCGAGTTGAAGTTGGATGTCCACCTCGCCAAGCGCGGCGCATTGTTGCACGACATCGGCAAGGTGCTCACTCATCAGCATGAGGGGACGCACGTGGAGTTGGGTGTGGAGGTAGCAACGAAGTACGGCGAGCAGGCCGTGGTGATCAACTGTATTGCGGCACATCACGACGACGTGCCGCACGAAACGCCGATATCGGTAATCGTCCAGGCCGCCGACGCGGCGAGCGGGGCGCGCCCTGGTGCGAGGCGCGAAGCGTTCGAGACCTACGTCAAGCGACTGGCGCGGCTGGAAGAGATTGCGAACGATTTTCCGGGCGTGCAAAAAACATACGCGATTCAGGCCGGTAGGGAGATTCGCATTGTGGTATCGCCTGACGAAGTGAAGGATGATCAAGCATCGCAGATGTCGGAAGAGATCGCGCGTAAGATAGAGGAAGAACTTCAATATCCTGGACAGATCAAAGTGGTTGTCATACGGGAGACAAGGGCGGTGGAGATTGCCCGCTAGAATCATCAGCGGAAAAGAGATTGGGGCCGAGATTCGGGCGGAGTTGCAGCCCGAGGTCGACAAGTTGAACGCAGACGGCAGAACACCTGGTTTGGCGGTCGTCTTGGTTGGAGACGACCCCGCGAGTCAGGTGTATGTGCGTATGAAGGGCAAGGCGTGCGCCGAGATGGGCATGCATAGCGAGACAGTCCTCTTGCCGGAGACGACGTCGGAGGACGAGTTGCTGGCAACCGTAGATCGCCTCAATGAAGACACGACGATCCATGGTATGATCGTTCAGCTGCCCGTGCCCGATCATATCGACTCCAATAAAGTGCTCCAGCGAATCGATCCGCGGAAAGACGTGGACGGTTTCCATCCGGTCAACATCGGCAAGGTCGTCGTCGGAGACGATTCGGGTTTTCCTCCCGCCACGCCTTTCGGTGTACAGCAGATGTTGATTCGGAGCGGCGTGGAGATTTCAGGCGCGCACGCGGTAGTGGTGGGGCGGTCCAATATTGTTGGCAAACCGGTCGCGTCCCTCCTGATGCAAAAGGCGAAGGGTGCCAACGCCACCGTCACCGTGTGTCACTCCCGCACGAAGGATATTGGCGAGATCACGAGGCTGGCCGACATCCTCATCGTGGCCATCGGTCAGCCGGAATTCGTCAAGGGTGACATGGTGCGCCCGGGTGCGGTAGTGATCGATGTGGGCACCAATCGAGTGGAGGATCCCACGCGCGAACGGGGATATCGTTTGGTAGGCGACGTGGATTTCAATGCGGCGAAGGAGGTGGCGTCGGCCATCAGCCCGGTTCCGGGCGGTGTCGGCCCCATGACGGTGACGATGTTGATCTACAACACGGTTCAGGCCGCAAAGCGTTGGGCGGCGAACTAGACCTCTTCTTTTCCGCCGCTCCGGCCTCTTCCGACGGCGCGTGGACGGTGGTGCAGGTCACCCGCCGGGCGCGACAGTTGGTGGAAGCCGGCATTCCTGCGCTCTGGATCAAGGGTGAAGTCACGAACTTCAAAGCATACCGCAGCGGCCATTGGTATTTCTCGCTGCGAGATGCCGAGGCGCAGATTCGCTGTGTCATGTGGCGGTCGGATAACCAACGTCTCTCGACGCCGCCGGAAGACGGTCTGCAAGTGTACGCCGAAGGGCGGCCCACGGTATGGGAAGAGCGCGGAGAGTTTCGCATCACCGTCAAGAAGCTCATCCCAACGGACGCCGACGGCCAGTGGGAACTCCGCTTACAAAAAGCCAAAGCCGCGCTGGAACGCGACGGGTTGCTGGATCCGGCGCGGCGGCGTCCGCTTCCGCGGTTTCCCAGTCGGATTGCCGTCATCACGAGCCCAGACGGTGCGGCGTTGCATGACATCCGTACGGTGATCGAACGGCGCTGGCCCGCGGTAGAGATCCTGTTCATCCCGACACGGGTGCAAGGCGATGCGGCCGAGCGCGAGTTGTGCCGGGCGCTTGGCCTGCTCAATAAGATCGTGGTGGATGTGGCCATCGTAGGACGGGGCGGAGGGTCGCGCGAAGATCTGTGGGCGTTCAACAGCGAGAAGGTGGCGCGGGCCGTCGCGGCGGCGAAAGTTCCGATCATCTCCGCGGTGGGACACGAGGAGGACGTTGCGCTGACCGATCTCGTGGCAGACGTTCGGGCGCCGACCCCGTCGGCGGCTGGCGAGACGGTGGTCCCGGATCGCGGCGAAACCAACCGCGTGATCGCCGTCTTGGCACAGCGGTTGGGGCGCTCGCTCACCAACCGGACCCGGCTGGGCGCTGAACGCCTGGCACGCACGGTGGACCGGTTACACGGCGCGATGTCGGGGCAGATCGAGGCACGCGGTACACGCCTTGCCACGCTATCAGCGAAGTTGGATGCGTTGAGCCCGCTCAAAGTCTTGAACCGTGGGTATGCCGTCGCGCGGGACGACGAGGGCATGGTCCTCAAATCGGTCGCGAGCTATAAGAAAGGAATGGATTTCCGTCTGACGGTGACCGACGGTGACGTCCGCGCCCGCGTTGCAGGAGAAGAATCGTGACAAAACGTTTGTCCTTCGCAACGGAGCTGGAGCGGCTCGAGACGATTGTTCGGACTCTGGAAGACTCTGAGGTGGATCTGGATGAGGCCCTGGAACTGTTCCAGGAGGGTGTCAAGCGACTCAAAAATGCCCGCAAGCTACTCGATGATACCGAGCTTACCGTCAAGAAAGTTGTGACAGCGGCCGACGGAGGACTCCCGAGTGACGACGTCGACGACTGATCTGGTATCGTTCCTCACGCAAGCGCGGGAAGCCACCAACGCGGTGTTGGGAGATTGGTGCGATCGTATCCGTGACGACCTCCCCGAACCCGTCGGCGAAGCCGTGGAATACAGTCTCACCGCGCCCGGCAAACGTCTCCGCCCGGCTCTGGTTCTCGGGGTGTTCCGGGAGTTGGGTGGCCACGGGGACGTGTCCGAAATCGCTGCGGCGGTCGAAGTCGTCCACACCTACTCGCTGGTCCACGATGACCTTCCGTGCATGGACGACGACGAATTACGCCGGGGCAGGTTGACCACCCACCGCCGGTTTGGCGTTGCGGTCGCCGTGGATGCCGGTGTGGCCATGGTGCCTCTCGCGGCACGCGTGCTGGCGGCAGGATGTGAGCGGCTGGGCCTCGCTGCCGAAACCATGGGCGAGATCGGAATGGAGCTGTTCCGGGCAGCCGGCGCCAGCGGGATGATCGGTGGGCAGGTACTGGATCTCGAGGCTGAAGGTCGCCCGGTTTCGCTCGACGACCTGCGGGAGATCCACCGGCACAAAACCGGCGCGCTGATCACGGCGAGCGCCGTCATCGGGGCCATGGCCGCCGGAGCGACCGCCGCCCGGATCGAGTCGGTGCGGGCCTACGGCCGTGAGATCGGGGTGGCCTTCCAGATAGCTGACGACGTACTGGACGCCACCGCCACCTCGCAGGAACTTGGGAAGACCGCCGGAAAGGATGCCCGGCAGCACAAGGCCACCTTCGCCACCGTGTTGGGCACCGAAACGGCCATGGAAGAGGCCCAGGACGCCGTCAGCCGTGCCATGGACCATCTGGGGGGTGGTGGGATAGATTCCCCTCTCCTCGGCAGTCTCGCTAAGTTCGTTGTAGATCGGCGATCCTAACGACGTCACGAAAGGTCGACGAACCACATGTCGCTCTTGGAATCCATCCACGGGCCCGAAGACGTTCAGCGCCTTCCGCGCGAACAGCTCCAGCAGCTGGCCGACGAAATTCGTGAGCGGCTCATCGATGTCGTTTCCGAAACCGGGGGCCACATCGGAGCCGGACTCGGCGTGGTCGAATTGACCGTGGCCCTCCTGTACAGCTTCGATTCACCGCGTGACAAGATTCTGTGGGACGTCGGGCACCAGGGCTACCCCTGGAAGATCCTCACCGGCCGAAACGATCGCCTCCCGACGTTGCGGCAAGAGGGTGGCCTGTCGGGCTTCCTCCGTCGCACCGAGAGCGAACACGATCAGTTCGGCGCCGGCCATGCGGGTACCGCCATGTCGGCCGCGTTGGGCATGGCGGCGGCCCGGGATCTGAAAGGCGAGGACCATCATGTCGTCGCCGTCGTTGGCGACGGGGCGTTGACCTGCGGCATGCCGTACGAAGGAATGAACAATGCCGGCCATTCCGATCGTGACATCATCATGGTGGTCAATGACAACGGCATGTCCATCGCGCCCAACGTTGGTGCCATCAGCAAGTATTTCGGATCGATCGATGCGTCGGCCATGGCGAACAAGCTCCGCGAGATCGCGAAGGCCATCATTGGTAGAACTTCGAAGTTTGTCGGCGGACAACGCATGGTCGATTTCGCACGAAACATCGAGGAGAGCGTCAAGAATCTGTGGTCGCCCGGAATGCTGTTCCAAGAGTTGGGTTTCCGGTATTTTGGGCCTATCGACGGGCACGACATTTCGGCGATGATCAATACGCTCAAGACCGCCAAGAGCGTGACGGGACCCCGCGTCGTACACGTGTTGACGGAGAAGGGCAAAGGGTTTCCCCTTGGTGAGCCCGATGTCGAGAAGTTTCACGCTCGCAAGCCATACGATCCGGTCACGGGAGTGCTCAAGCCATCAAAGGGCAAAGGGGGGGGGCCTCCGGGGTGGACGAAGGTCTTTGGTACCGCGATTACCGAGTTGGCCGCCGAACACCCCGAACTCGTCACCATTACGGCGGCGATGCCGTCGGGTACCGGGACGAACATCTTCCAGAAAAAATGGCCGGAGCGGTTTTTCGACGTGGGCATCGCGGAAGCGCATGGCACGACCTTCGCCGCCGGTCTGGCCACGCAAGGCATTCGACCGATCGTCGCGATCTACTCGACCTTTCTGCAGCGCGGGTACGACAGCATCATCCACGATGTCGCGATACAGAAGTTGCCGGTCATCTTCTGCATGGATCGGGCGGGCATGGTCGGAGCCGACGGCCAAACGCACATGGGATTGTACGACATCGCCTATCTCTTGGCGGTACCCAACATGACGGTGACACAGCCCAAGGACGGCGCCGAGTTGATCGGGTTGCTGCGGTGCGCCCTCGCGCACGAGGATGGACCGTTCAGCTTGCGGTATCCGAGAGACAATGCTCCCGCCGCCGCCCCTCCCGCGGCCGAAGTGGGCGCCGTAGAGTACGGCACTTGGGAGATGCTCCGTCAGGGGAAAGACTGTGCCATTCTGGCGGTTGGTGTGATGTGCGAGCCGGCGATGGGAGCGGCGGAGATTCTCGCCACTGACGGCCTCGACGTCTCGGTCGTCAACTGCCGTTTCATCAAGCCGGTCGATCGAGAGATGCTCCAGACCATCGTGGCCGATCATCGGTTCCTCCTGACCGTTGAAGACGGAACCGTCGTGAACGGGTTCGGCTCGTATCTGTCTTCTATCGTTCACGGGATCGCGCCAGACGTGCGCGTAAACGTGATGGGTGTTCCTGACAGGACCTACGAACACGCGGCACGGTCTGCACAACTGGCGTCAGTCGGGTTGAGTGCCGAAGGAATCGCAGACCGTGTGCGTGCCCGAGCGGGTGAGGAGAGCCTTTCAACCGCATGAACCTCGGGGTCGTCGGGAACGCGCTGTACCCTGACATTCCCGGAGTCCTAACCCGGCTTCTCGCCGTCGCGCCGACCCATAACTTCACGCTGTCCACCGATAAGGACCTCGCCGATCTCTGGCCTAGTCCTGTTCCGATCCTCGACGAGTCCCAATCACTCGATCTCCTCGTGACCTTCGGCGGCGACGGCACGTTGTTGCGTGGTGCGCACGTGTTGGCCGGGCGTCGCGTTCCGATCATGGGTGTGAATCTGGGGCGGGTCGGCTTTCTCACAACGGCGCCGCTCGACGGCATGGAAGACGCGCTCAAAGCGTTCGCGGATGGGAATTACGAGGTCGAATCGCGCCTCGCTCTGGCCACGACCATCGTCAATGATGACGGTGAGGGCCCTCCGGATTTCACGCTGAACGATGTCGTCGTGCACAAAGGCGGCGTCGCCCGGGTGTTGCGGTTCCGCGTGACCGTCGATGAAGAAGTCGTCGGCCAGTATAGTGCCGACGGGATCATCGTGGCCTCACCCACAGGATCCACGGCATACTCGATGAGCGCGGGTGGCCCCATAGTGGTTCCGGGCGTGGAAAGTCTGGTTGTTACCGCCATCTGCCCGCACACCCTGGCGGTACGGCCCATTATCGTACCCGCCTCGGCGGTCATCCGGATCGAGCAGCTTGCACCGTATACGGATTCCGTGCTCGTTTCGTACGATGGACAGTGGGACACGATCCTGGAGCCCGGGAGCGTTGTGTGTGTCAAGGCTGCCGACGAGCCCATTCGAATGGTACGGTTGGGGACAGAAGGGTTCTTCGACCGGGTGCGCAGCAAGCTACAATGGGGAGACCTGAGCGACCGCGAAAAGGTGTGATGTGCTAACCGAGCTCCGCGTCCGCGATCTCGCCGTTATCTCTGATTCTACACTGACCCTTGAACCCGGCCTGAACGTGCTGACGGGCGAAACCGGGGCGGGGAAATCCATCCTCATCGATGCGCTGAGCCTGCTGCTGGGCGAGCGCGCCAGTACGGACGTCGTTCGTCCCGGTGCGCCGAGGGCGGTCGTCGAGGCGGCCTTCGAACTCGGCCGCGCTACGCATGTGCGCGCCTCGGCGGACGAGGCCGGTGTCGAAATCGACGAAGGTGTGCTGATCGTGCGGCGGGATATCAACGCCGAGGGGCGGAACCGCGCGTGGGCCAATGGGAGTCCTACGACCGTCGGTGTGCTGTCCAAGCTGGGTCGCTCCTTGGTAGACCTCCACGGACAGCACGAAGCGCAATCGCTCCTGCGGCCGGCTGCGCAGCGCGATATCCTCGACGCCTTCGGCGGGGCGGGTGAGGAGCGCCGCCTCGTAAAGGAGATCCATCGGGAGCTGTCTGAACTAAAGGGAAAGGAAGCCGACCTGATTGCGCGCCGCGACGAGGTCATGAAACGGGCCGATTACTTGCGCCACGTCGCGAAAGAGATCGAAGACGCCGATCCCAATCCCGGCGAAGACGAAACCTTGACGACCGAGGCGAAACGGCTTGGCAATGTCGAAGAGCTGACCCGTCTTTCGGACTACGTCGCCGAGTTGCTCGACGGCGAAGCCGAGTCGAGTGCGGAAAGCGTTCTGGGTGCGGTTCGCAAGGCGCTCGATCAATTGGAGCGTATCGACGAGAGCGTGGCTCGGTGGAGGGAACTCGTGGAAGCCGCCCTCGCCGACATCGGAGAACTAGCTCGTGAGGTTCGGGAATATTCGGTGTCGATCGAGCGCGACCCGGGAAGGTTGGCCGAGGTCGAACAGCGCCGTGACAGAATTTACCGGTTGCTGCAAAAATATGGCTCGACCATAGACGCCGTGTTGCAAACGGGCGACGAGGCGCGGCGCGAGCTGGATTTGTTGGATACCGCCGATCTCGATCTCGAGTACATCGCCGACCGGCGTGCGGACGCCGAGCGCCGGCTGGTAGAGGCGGCTGCCGCGTTGACCGAAACGCGCAAGTCGGCGGCGCAACGCCTCACACATGAAGTCGAACAACTGATGCCGGCATTGGGGATGACCGATGCGACATTCACGGCCGAATTCCGAGCGCTAGACGATGTCGGTCCCAACGGACGCGAGCAGGTGACCTTCGTCGTGCAGCTCAACAAAGGTCTCGACCCGCGCCCCATTGCCCAAGTCGCCAGTGGCGGCGAGCTGTCACGTATCATGCTCGCGCTGAAGGTGGTCTTAGCCACGCACGATGTCGTGCAAACGCTCGTGTTCGACGAGGTGGATCAAGGCGTGGGTGGCGCAACCGGCTCGAAGATCGCCGACGCCTTGAGCCAAGTGGCGGAGTCTCGTCAGGTGCTGGTGATCACCCACCTACCACAGATTGCCGCCCGCGCGAGCCATCACCTACTGGTCACCAAACGGGAGGAGGGCGGAGTGGCTACCGCCAGCGTCGAAGTTCTCACCGGCGACGATCGGATTCGGGAAATCGCCAAGATGCTCGGAGAC
>JAPULP010000225.1 GCA_027294815.1 Gemmatimonadota bacterium
TCGGGCCGGCCGATCCCACGAACCGCTGGCAGTATTGGCCGATACGGATTCAGCGAGGCGGTGAAGTGTTCGTGCCTGGTATGGAAGACGATCCGGTTCAGTATATCGACGCGCGCGATCTCGCCGAATTCATGATCAGATTGATTGAGAACCGCACGGCGGGAACGTTCAACGTCGCCGGCCCCGCATCGCCGATGGGTATGCACGAGTTCGTGCGCGGAGTGCACGATACGATACAGTCCGACGTGACATGGGTCGAGGCCACGGACTACGATTTCTTGGTGGAGCACGACGTGCGATTCATCATCCCGTGGATTATCCCCATCGACGACTACGTCGGCTCGGCGCGAATCAACATCGACCCGGCCAAAGCCGCCGGGCTCACGTTCCGCCCGTTGGCGGTCACCGTCGACGACACACTCGAGTGGTGGCACTCCGACGCGGTTACCGACGAGCGGCGTGCCACGGCGTTCAACGACCCGAGGGGTCTGAACCCCGATCGCGACGCCGAGGTCATCGCGGCGTGGAAAGCCATGCGGTGAGCTCCCAGTTACTTCTCCGCCGTCATCTGAATCTCCACCAACCCCGCCGTCGACATCAAACCCGCCGCTACGATCGTCACCGGGCGATCGGGCAACGCCTCGCGCACGATGTTTCCCACGCGGGTCGCCTGCCTGATGTCGGTGATCCACACGGCAACATCCACGACGTTGTCGAAGTTCATGCCCCCGGACTCCAACGCCCCGGAAATGTTCTGTAACGTTTGGCGCGTCTGGGCTTCGAAGTCACCCGCTGCGTACCCATCGGATCCGCGGCCAAGCATGCCCGATAGGAACAGACGGTCGCCAACTTGAAGCGCCGGTGAGAGCGAACCGGTAGAGCCCGGTCCGCCTCCGGGCACCGTACGCGGGTTGTCCGGGTCCTTCACCGCAAAACATTGAACCTCCACCTTGAAAACCGGATTCATGAGCCGCGTGCGCACCGTAGCACGTACGGGCCTCGGTGTCGGTAGAAACGAAGAGTACGCTTGATTCATGGCACGGAAATCACGGCCGTCCGCCAGGAACACCTTGCATCCGACCACATCACCGTACGCCATGCCGGCAGCTTCGAGCACGTGCCCGATGTTTTGCATGACGCGCCGAGTCTGCGTTGTCACATCGCCGGTCACCGGTTCGTATGTCGACGGGTCCCTACTCGTCGCCCCCGCAATGAACAACGTGTTTCCCGCCATGACGCCCCAGCTGTACGGTAGCCCCGGACTCTGCATCGCCGATGGTGTAATCACCCGCCGGCCAAGTTCCGGCCGCGTAGCGACCATCGTGAGTTGTACCAGGGCCCCCGCGTCCGGAAGGTCCGCCTCCACCGTGGCGCGGGTGGGTGGATCATCGGAGAAATAGGTGCGATAGACCTCGTTCATGGCTTGGAAATTCCGCGTGTCGGACAGATACACGTTCGAGCTCACGACATCCGAGAGGTCGAGACCCTCCGCCTGCAGTGTCGTCCGGACGTTCTGAATGGCCTGATGAACCTGGGCGGCGATTCCCTCACGCAGATCCGATGATCCCGGCACGTTCCCTACCACCCCCGAGACGTAGACAAAATCACCGGCGCGGGTGACCATCCCATCCAACATGGGGACGGGCTCCCCGCTGGTAATGGTTCCGCCGACGACAACCACACCCGCCACCAGAAACCCGCTCCACGACGCTACGACAGAGCCGCGCATTCAAACCTCCTTAGATGGGTGAGAAGTGAGAGGTGAGAAGTGAGAGGGCCCACCCTTCATCCCCAGGGTGGGGCTGGGGTGGTCTTCTCACTTCTCACTTCTCACTTCTTGCAGGACCGCTCAATCAGCCCTGAAACGGCACGATACTAGCAATACAGGCTCGGTAAGATGACATCACCTGCCCGGAAAGGCGAGCAAAACCGGGTAGAAATTGTAAGAAACGTGAGGCGGGCCACACGGGTCAGGGGTTCCATGACCGGCACCAATCCGGCACGGAATGGCAAACCCCACGGACCCGTGCAAAAGGAAATTGAGCTCGGGCTCCAACACGTGATGTGCGTCACATCTTGGTGGAGACCTATGTCTTGGCCCCACATATAGTTGGGGGCACATATTTAAGGTCCCCTTGGAATTGAAGAGGAGTCGTAGACGAGGATGCTTTGTCAGAGCTGTGGTACAACGGTTGAAGGGAGCTCCACGTTCTGCGCCAGTTGCGGCCAGGACCTCGGGGCCACCACGCCTATGCACGCCATTACTGAGCGGACAGACCTCACCGATCTGGAGATCGTTCGTGAGGCCCTGAAGGCCGACTATGACGTGCGGGAGGAAATAGGCCGGGGCGGCATGGCGATGGTGTTCCGTGCTCGCGAGCGCGACCTCAAACGCGACGTGGCGCTCAAGGTGTTGCCTTTCTCGCACGCGCACGATGCAAACCTGGTCGAGCGTTTTGCGAACGAGGCCCGAACCGCGGCTAAGCTCGAGCATCCCAACATCATTTCGATTTATCGCGTCGGACGCTCCGGCGATGTCATCTACTTTGCGATGCGCTTCCTTCGGGGTCCCGCGCTTGTAGAGTTGATCCAACACGCCGCGCTCGATCCTGCAGACATTCGCCGCATTCTCGTCCAGTCGGCCAGCGCGCTCGGCGCCGCCCACGACAACGGCGTGGTACACCGAGACGTAAAGCCCGACAACATCATGTTCAAGGAATCGGGCGAAGTCGTGGTGTGCGACTTCGGTATCGCCAAGGCGGTGTTCGGCACGAATTTGACCGGTACGGGGATGGCGATCGGCACGCCCTACTACATGAGTCCCGAGCAGGTGCGCGCCCAGCCGGTTGACGGCCGCAGCGATCTCTATTCGCTCGGCGTGGTGGGCTACCAATGTCTCACCCGGCGGGTGCCCTTTGACGGGGAAGATTCATTCGCTATCGGCTACAAGCACGTTACCGAAGCCGTGCCGGTTCCCCCGTTGAGGACCTCCGAGCATCGGGCGCTGTTCAAGATCATCCAGAAAATGATGGCGAAGGCACCGGAAGATCGATTCCAGAACTCTGCCGAATTAATCGAAGAGTTGTCGCACGGCAGGGATCACGTCGCAATGCTTTCGGGGCCGACGGACGCCGCTACGACGTTCCCACGGACGGCTGCTGCGCTTTCCCAACGGCCTTCTCAAGCGCGGACGGCGGAGGCGCAAGGCCCACCGCCCACAACGCCGAGCACGCCGATTCCCAGTCCCCCGCACCAAGAGGCCGTCAAGATGAGACAGCCGAAAAAGCGTCGCAGCGGTGTCCTCGTCGGCATGTTCATGCTCCTGCTGTTCGGCGGAGCTGGCGGTGGCGGTTGTTACTACGTCGAGAGCGCCGGCGGGATCGAGCCGGTCGTCCAACGTCACCCGTTCTTGCGAACAACGCTATCGAAGATAGGGCTCGCGCTGGCCAGCGACGTCGTCCGCAGAGATTCACTGGCAGTAGCGGCGATCACCGACTCGACCACGCTCGCGAGCGCGGTTGCCGACTCGCTATTGCCCACGGATTCGACGGTGGCTCCCGATTCCGCATCAGTCGCTGATTCCACGGTGGCGAGTGATTCGCTCGTAACACCTCCGGCTCCGGAAGTGGTAAAACCCACGACGGGGCATCTGATCGTCTCGAACCTCGGCGCCGATGCCAGCATGTGGATCGCCGGGCGTTCGGTGAGGGGGGCTCGTCACGATCTGCTTCCGGGGCGGTACCAACTGCGGGTGGTGGCTCCGGGCCTCAAACCGTACACCGCCATCGTCCGCGTGACGGCCGGTGACACGCTGCGCCACCGCGTCCGCATGGCCTCGGCCGAGCC
Source organism: Gemmatimonadota bacterium (assembly GCA_027294815.1). GTDB lineage: Bacteria > Gemmatimonadota > Gemmatimonadetes > Gemmatimonadales > GWC2-71-9 > B3T1B10. The sequence continues at coordinate 3,847 of JAPULP010000225.1, forward strand.
GGTGAGCCAGTGCGTGCGTTTCGACGATACCTACAACCGGCGCGGCGAGTGTTACGACCAAATGCCCCGGGCGTTAGTCCCGACCCTTGTAACGCTGGATCGGAGCGTTCCGAGACCTCCCTCGAGACCGGCGATCCTCAATGTGCATGTGCGGATCGACGGTGGTGCTGCAG
>JAPULP010000226.1 GCA_027294815.1 Gemmatimonadota bacterium
GAAGGGGATCTTGTCGCAGCCGAGGGTCAGGACTCCCACTGCTGCAACTATCGCCAAAGAGCGCCATTTCATCGTGAGCCTCCTACAAAAAGTCGCCTCGAACGGGGTTCTTGGGCTTTCTCATCTACAATTCGGCTCCTATAAAGATAGCACTCTTTTCCTCCGTCGTAGTGAACGATATCACAATTCCGGCCGGTTTTTCTGGCTTGGATTCTCATCCAGGACCGGCGCTTACGGCACCAGACCCACCGCCGCCGGGCCCGGAGATCTTATGGGACAGGCTTGCGTTGGCGTTCGTCTATCCCATGGACAACCAGCTCGGGTTGGGTCTGGTCGGAATCGGCCTCTTCGTCCTCACCCCTCTCGCGGAATACCAGCGCTACTCCGCGGGCCAGCCCGTAACTGACGTAGGCTAATCCCAGTGGGAAGAAGAAGATGTCGCGATTGAAGATGGCGAACCACAACACCGTCAGGTGAATGACTAGGCCTGCGATCCCTCGGGCCGTGCGGAATCCGATCCGGGGCAACCGCGCGTACTCGACGTTGCTCACCATCGCGAGGCTCAAAGCGATGATGAGAAAAATCATGAGTTGAGACCAAGGAAGTGCTTCCAGCTGGACGCGATAAAATTCGGTCTGCGTAAATGGATAGTACGCGGCAAGCGTCATTCCGGCGGCGGTCGAAGGCAACCCGGTGAAGTTTCGCTTGTGTCCTTCGCCGCTCTGTGCATTGAATCGCGCGAGGCGCAGCGCCACGCACACCGCAAACGCGTACGAGAACACCCACGCAAAGGCCCCCTGGGTCGAAAACATGAGAAAGAACAGCAAGACGGCGGGTGCAATTCCAAAGCTCACCATATCGACGAGTGAGTCGAGTTGAGCGCCGAACGCCGATCCGGTCTTGCTCACTCGTGCGGAGAGGCCGTCCAGAGTGTCGAGAATGCCGGCGATGGCGATCCACCAGCTCGCGCGATAGAAGTCTCCCTGCGCCGCCAAGACCATCGACCAAAAACCGAAGAACAGATTCGCCAGCGTGAAGATGCTCGGAACGACGACCACGACGCGTCGCACACGGCGTTTTCCACGCTCTCGCTTTCTCATTGCGGCCACTCCGCAAGAATGGTTTGGCCTGCCACAACTCGGTCGCCGGGTCGAACCCGTACTCGGACAGATGGTGGGACAAAGGTATCGACCCGGGACCCAAAGCGGATGAGGCCGAGCCGCTCGCCCTGTTGGACGACGTCGCCGGGCGCGTGGTCTGTCACAATCCGGCGAGCGATGAGACCGGCGATTTGTCGGATCATGATGGGCCCGTGTTCCCCCCGAACGCCGAGCGACATCCTCTCGTTGAGCTCGCTGGCTTTGTCCATAGTCGCGTTGACGAACTTGCCCGGCCGGTAGTCGCGATACTCCACGGTACCGGCTATTGGGTGACGATTCACGTGGACGTTGAACACGTTCATGAATACGGAGATCTTCGTGGCCTTGCCGCTGAGGTAATCAGGTTCGTCCGTTTCCCCAATGCTCACCACTTTGCCGTCAGCCGGAGCGATGACGAGGCCCTGTTGGCGGGGTCCCGTGCGCGTGGGATTGCGAAAAAAAGCCAGCACCCACAACGCAATCGGTGTCCAGGCCGCGGCTATCCACCAGTTTCCATCGGCTGTCCAGGCCCAGCCAACGAGCGCGGCGAGGATCGCAAATGCCACGGCTGCGAATGGAATACCTTCCGGCGCAATTCTCACCGTCAGTACGGCAACTCCTCGTTGGTGACCCGCCGATATGCGTCGCGGTACCGGTCGCTCGTGATCTGGACGGTCTCCGGGGACAGCGGTGGGGGAGGAGGGGTGGCGTCCCACGTACCGGCTTTGCGCAGACCATCGAGGTAGTCGCGCAGTGGCTGTTTGTCGAAGCTCTTCTGGCCCCGGCCGGGCTCGTAATCGTCTGCGGGCCAGAAGCGCGATGAATCCGGTGTAAGGACCTCGTCGATCAGCAAGAGCTCGCCATCGCTGGTGTGTCCGAATTCGAACTTCGTATCGGCAATGATGATCCCTCGTTGGGCGGTCTGCTCGCGCCCGGCTAGGTAAAGACTGAGACTGATCTGTTGCAGGGTGTCTGTCAGTTCGGAGCCGAGGACGTCTCGCAGGTGTTGGATCGTCACGTTCTCGTCGTGGCCAGTCTCGGCCTTTGTCGCCGGGGAGAAAATGGGTGGATCGAGCCGGTCCGACTCGACGAGACCTTCGGCCAGGGGTTCCCCGGCCAGCGTGCCGCTGGCGGAATATTCTTTCCACGCCGATCCCGACAGGTATCCCCGCACGACGCACTCGAAAAGGACCGGGGTGGTCCGACGAGCCAGCATCGCGCGGCCGGTGATCGCGTCCTCGTGTCCCGCAAGCGCTGGGACATGTTCCACAATCTCCTGAGCGTCAGCCGAGATGAAGTGATTCGGCGTGATCGACCTCAACGCCCGGAACCAATAGGCGCTGATCTGGGTCAGCACCGCGCCCTTGTGGGGGATGGGTTCGTTCATGATCACGTCAAACGCGCTGATCCGGTCGCTCGTCACCAACAACACGGTTTCGTCGTCTACGTCGTACACCTCCCGCACCTTACCCTTGCGATGTAGTGGCAGCGGTAGTGCGCTTTCCAGAAGTGGACCGGCGGTCATACGGACACCTCCCCCTCTGCAACGGTGAATCCTTTCAGTGATTCCAACAACGGGTCTAAAGTACCCTCAACAAACTCTCCGACCTGTTCGGCAGAACGGCCGACATGCCGGGATGGATCGAGTTCGGCTTGCAGATCCGTCTGGTCCACCCGACTGAACTCCTCGTGATTCGCCAGGCGATCGAGCAGGTCGTTGTCGGCCCCATGCTCCATCGCATCCGTGACGGCCCGACTCTCCTGGCGGATAACCTCGTGGAGCGTCTGCCGGTCTCCGCCGGCCTTGACGCCGAGCATCAACCACCGCTCCGTCGCCATGAAGGGCATGACCCGCTCGACGTTGCGGCGGGTGGTCGCAGCGCGGACCTCCAGGCCCTGCGCGAGGTTGTGAAGCAGGACCAATAGAGCATCGGTTGCCAGGAATGTGTCGGGCAACACGAGGCGCCGGTTGGCGCTGTCATCCAGGGTCCGCTCGAGCCATTGCGTCGCCGTGGTGTAGGCGGCGTTCTGTCGCAAGGCAATGACGTACCGGGCCAAGCCGCAAATACGCTCCGCACGCATCGGATTGCGCTTGTACGGCATTGCGCTCGATCCGATCTGCTGGCTCTCAGTCGGTTCGAGCAATTCGCCTTCGTGCTGAAGAAGTCTCAAGTCCGTCGCCATCTTGGAAGCAGACTGCGCCACCTGGGCGAGCAAGTCGAGTACCCGGCTATCGATCTTCCGGGTGTAAGTCTGCCCGGTGACGGGTATGGATTCGAAATCAAACGCGGCGGCTACCCGTCGGTCGAGCTCTTGCACCTTGTCGTGGTCGCCACCGAACAGCT
>JAPULP010000227.1 GCA_027294815.1 Gemmatimonadota bacterium
CCACAACGACCGTTCGGGAGTCGACGCAAGCGCTCCCCTTATTATGCCGGAACTGCGCGGCCGAATACGACGCGAAGCCCAGCGCCATCTGTGAGAATTGCTTGGGACCGTTGGAGCCGTTGTACCCTGAGTCCCGTGTCCTACCGGACCGCGCCACGATCGCGGCGCGGGCTCCGTCGATGTGGCGCTATCGCGAATGGCTTCCGTTCGAAGGACAGGTGACTCGCTCGCTCGACACGGGTTTCACGCCGCTTGTCGACGCGCCACGACTAGCTCGGCGACTTGGCGTTGACCGCGTCTGGGTCAAGAACGACGCGGTTTCGCACCCCACGCTTTCGTTCAAGGACCGCGTCGTCGCCGCGGCGATCAACGCGGCGGATGCGTTTGGATTGACGACGTTTGGTTGCGCATCGACCGGAAACTTGGCGAACGCCGTGGCCGCGCAGGCCCGCCGTGCCGGCCTCGATGCTTGGATCTTCATTCCCCACGACTTGGAGCTGGGCAAGGTCGTGGGCACGGCGGTGTTCGGCGTGAACCTCGTGCGGGTGAACGGAACCTACGACGACGTCAATCGGCTCTGCGCCCAAGTGGCCGACCGTTTTGGATGGGGCATCGCCAACGTGAATCTCCGGAGCTACTACGGCGAGGGATCGAAGACCGTGGCGTTCGAGATCGCGGAGCAACTCGGGTGGCGCTTGCCGACGGCAGTCGTCACCCCGATGGCAGGTGGTTCTCTGCTCACGAAACTGTACAAAGGCTTCAACGAATTCCGGGCCGCGAATCTCGTATCCGGTGAAGTACCAAGACTCTTTGGCGCGCAGGGAGATGGATGTGCACCCATCGTACGTCTGGTCGAGAGTGGCGACAAACAACTCGTGCCGGAAATTCCTCGTACCATCGCGCGATCGCTCGCCATCGGAAGTCCACCAGACGGTGTCTATGCAGCGGACGTGATTCGGCGAACCAGGGGCTGGGCCGCCGCGGCAAGCGACGAGGAGATCGTTCAGGCGATCCGGATTCTAGCCGAGGACGTCGGAGTGTTCACGGAGACAGCGGGTGGCGCAACGGTCGCGGCTGCGTTGAAACTCGCGCAGCACGGGCACTTTCAGGCGCACGACGAAGTGGTGTTGTGCATTACGGGCAATGGATTGAAAACCATCGACGCGATTCAACCTGCACTGGCGGACGCGCCGATCATCGCACCGAGAATCACCGAGGTAGTAGCGCTGGTGGAAGCCTCCGCGACTACATGACCATCGACAGCGATTCAACAACGAAAGGAGAAACGACATGGCGGTAACACTCACGCTTCCCACGGTGCTGGCCAATCTCGCCGAGGGAAACAAGACACTCGAGGCAGAGGGTCATACGTTGGGCGACGCCATCGACAATGTGTCCGGACGCTATCCCCAACTTGCCTCTCGCCTACGAGATGAGGACGGGACGCCTTACCCGTTCGTGACGTTCTATCTGAACGACCAGGACATCCGTCTCAACGGTGGTTTCGATGTCGAGCTGCACGAGGGTGACGAGATCACGATCGTGCCGGCGATTGCGGGAGGTTGAACGTGACGACGAGCGTACTGGCTGCTCCCCCCAAGGGGCAGGGACAGGGACGGGGGCGCACCAAACTGAGTCACGACGAGATTCTTCGATACTCGAGGCACCTCATCCTGCCCGAAGTGGGACCTCAAGGTCAGCAACGGCTCAAGGATGCCCGCGTTGTCTTGATCGGTGCGGGTGGTTTGGGATCGCCCGCAGCGCTCTATCTCGCGGCAGCCGGTGTCGGAACGATCGGTCTGGTGGATTTCGATGTCGTTGAGGAGAGCAACCTGCAACGACAAGTCATCCACGGCACGGGGACTTTGGGACAGTCGAAATTGGACTCGGCGAGTGCGCGCATTCGCGATCTCAATCCCCACGTGCACGTCGAGCGATTTGAGACTCGGCTCACATCAGAAAACGCGTTGGAGATCCTCGCGGATTTCGATGTCGTGGCGGACGGTACGGACAACTTCCCGACCCGGTACTTAGTGAACGATGCGTGCGTGTTGCTGGGCAAGCCCAACGCGTACGGATCCATCTTCCGGTTCGAAGGACAGGCGTCGGTTTTCTACGCCAAGGAGGGCCCGTGCTACCGGTGTTTGTTCCGCGAACCGCCGCCGCCCGGGCTCGTTCCCTCCTGCGCCGAGGGGGGTGTGCTTGGTGTCTTGCCTGGCATCGTCGGCAGCATACAAGCGCTCGAGGTCGTCAAGCTCATCCTTGGTGTGGGAGAAACGCTCGTTGGTCGTCTTGTGCTCTTCGACGCTTTGCAGCTTTCGTTTCGGGAGTTGGCGTTGCGCAAGGACCCCGGGTGCCCCGTGTGCGGAAATGCCCCGACTATTACGGAGTTGATCGACTACGAAGCGTTCTGTGGTATCGAGGCTGCACCGACATACGACGGCGCGGAGGTGTCGGCGCCCGATGTGGCCCGTGAGATACGTGAGGGAGCGGGGGTCGTGTTGCTCGACGTTCGCGAGCCTCAGGAGTGGGATATCTGTCACATCGAGGGAGCGATGCTCCTTCCGTTGGGAACGCTCCCGGCAACGCTCGGCGCGTTGGACGACCGGGCCAAGATAGTCACGTACTGCCACAAGGGGGTGAGGTCTCTGAAGGCGCTCGAGATTCTCAAGAGCGCTGGTGTATCGAATGTTCGCAGCTTGCGTGGTGGCATAGATGCCTGGTCGCGAGCGATAGATCCGTCCGTACCTCGATACTGAGATGCTCGAGCATCCACTGTCGGTTCTCAAGTTCGGTAGTTCGGTCTTGAAGAGTGAAGACGATCTGCCAGTCGCTGCGCTCGAGATCTACAGAGAGTTGCGGAAAGGGCATCGCGTGGTTGCCGTCGTTTCGGCCTTTGCCGATACGACCGACCGCCTCTTGCAGCGGGCGCGGCAAAACTTCGACGCCCCGCAGGAAGCCTCGCTGGCCCGCCTGCTCGCAACCGGCGAGACGGTATCCGCAACCTCGCTGGGAATGTTGCTCGATGATGCGGGCGTTCCCAACGTTGTGCTCGACGCGTTTGACATTGGGTTGGGCACGCGCGGGCCGGTGCTGGACGCGGAACCGGACAGCCTCGACGTCGCGGCGCTACAGCAAATCCTTCGAGGCGTGTCGGTTGTGGTGATTTCCGGTTTTGCCGGCAGGTGTGGAGAGGGCAGACCAACCCTACTGGGGCGCGGTGGTTCAGACCTGACGGCACTCTTCATCGCGCACCAACTGAATGCGCGTACGTGCCGATTGATCAAAGATGTCGATGGGTTGTACACCGATGATCCGCGCGGTAACGCTTCGGACGCGCATCGATACCGATTTGCCTCCTGGTCCGACGCGTTGCGGGTTGGTGGAACGCTGATTCAGCCAAAAGCGATTCGATACGCACAACGACATGGGATTCCGTTCATTGTCTGCGCGGCCGGCGTCGGGGTCGGAACGAAGATTGGGAACGGAGAATCAAAATACGAAACTGGACAGGCGAGCCGTGATCCGCTTCGGGTCGGGCTCGCCGGACTCGGTACGGTCGGGTTGGGCGTCTACCGCTGGCTCGTGAGGCGACCCGAGCAATTCGACGTGGTAACGATTCTGGTGCGGGACACGAACAAAGAACGACCGGGCGACGTTCCGACGGACCTCCTGACGCACGATCCGCGGTCGTTTGTCGACAAACCGTTGGACGTGGTGGTCGAGCTGATCGGCGGGACGGACACGGCCGATTTTCTCGTACGACATGCCTTGGCGGAGGGCCTCCGGGTGGTGACCGCAAACAAGGCGCTCGTAGGGTCGACTCCGGCCTACTTGGAGCGAACGAATGGAGTCACAGAACGTCTATCGTTTTCGGCCGCCGTCGGTGGTGCCGTACCCGTACTGGAACGTGTTTCGCGACTGGCGCAGCATCTCGACATCCAGCAGATCGACGGTGTTCTCAACGGCACCTGTAACTATGTACTGGATCGGCTGGCCGAGGGATGTGAATTCTCCCATGCGGTTCGGGAGGCGCAGGACAGAGGCTTTGCCGAGGAAGATCCGACCCTGGATCTGACGGGCAAAGATTCGGCGTACAAGCTGGCGGTAACGGCCGCCGTCGCCTTTGGCGCGATTCTCGACCCCGAATCGATACCATGTGAAGGGATCGACGGGCTGTCGACCCAAGAGGTACAACACGCCGCACAAAGTGGACTCGCGTTGAGGCTGGTTGCCCGGCTCACCAGGACAGCGCATGGGTGGGCCGCCCGCGTCGCCCCCACCCCCCTACCGAAAGAAGATCCATTAGCCCAGGTGCGCGGTGAGGAAAACGTGGTGGTGATCCGAACGCGCGATGGGAAGACCGAGGTGTTGCACGGGAAAGGTGCCGGTCGCTGGCCCACGACGATTTCCGTCGTTGCGGACCTGTTGGATCTGTATCGGCGAAGGACAGCGGGTGCTGGCGGCCGAGTCTTAACGGGAGCGGGGAGCGGGGAGCAGTGAGCGGGCCCGACCCCACCCCGGTTGGGATGGGGAGGGGCCCGCTCCCTGCTTTACCGCTCCCTGCTCCCCGTTAGTTCCCAATCTCCGCGATTGCCCAGATCAACATGCGACGCACCTCGACATTCTGTTCATCTGTCACGGCGGCCGTTAGTGCTTCCAACGCCAGTGGGCTTTCGATCTCGCCCAGGGCCCGCGCGGCCTGCTTCCGCACCTCCGCGTTGTCGTCCCGCAGCGCGTGAGCCAGGTGGTCGACGGCGGTGGCGCTCTCGATCTCGCCCAAGGCCCACGCCGCCATGCTCCGGACCTCACTGGCGGCGTCCCGGTCGTGCAACACGGCCCCAAGGAACTCCACCGCCTCTGCACTTTCGATCTCGCCCAGAGCCCACGCCGCCTGCTTCCGCGTTTCCATGTTGAGACGGTCGCTGTTGACGGCGGCTCCCAGGGCGTCCACCGCCTGCGCGCTCTCGATTTCGCCGAGAGCCCAGGCAGCGGTGTGCTGCACCTCGGGGTCCGGATCGTTCAGCAGCGCGCGACCCAACGCGTCCACCGCCTGAGCGCTCTCGATCTCGCCCAGGGCCCACGCCGAATTTTTGCGGACTTCCTGACTATTGCGCCCGTCGTTCAGTGCACGGGCCAGGTAGTGGACCGCCTGCGCGCTTTCGATTTCACCCAGGGCCCACGCCGCCTGCTTCATCACCTCAGAATTTCTGCCGTTGCTGTCTTCGAGGGCCCGGCCCAGGTAATCGACGGCGGCGGCGCTCTCGATCTCCCCCAGCGCCCAGGCACACATGGCACGCACTTCCGGATCCAGATCCTCGTTAATGAGGGCGGCACCGAGGAAATCCACCGCCGCGGCGTGCTCGATCTCACCCAACGCCCAGGCGGCCATCTTCTGCACCTCGGACACCGGATCGTTGACCAAGGTACGGCCCAGCGCTTCGATGGCCCGGGGCGACTCGAATTCGCCCAGGGCGTGGGCGGCCTGCGTGCGAATCTGCGGGTCGTCGTCGTTCAACAGGGTGATCATGGCGTCCAGCACGTTTGCTTGGAGCCGGGACCTCCCGCTGCGGTCCACGGTCCTGCGCGCGCGCTCGCCTGCCCGTATGGCTTGCTCAGCAGCCCGCCGGGCCCGCTCGGCGATCCTCTCGACGTCTATCACGATCGGGGCGCGAGGCGCCACCCTGACTTCCACCACGTCGGGCTGTTGGGCGACGCGGAGCGTGAGGGCCACCGCCAACCCGGCGCCCGGTACCAGCAGGGCGGCGAGACCGGCCGCGAGCAGTCGCGGCGTGGTCCAGAAGGATTGCTTCGGTTCCGCGCCTGCTCCCGCAGTGGCGTTCCGCCGCTCGACGATTTCCGGCCACAACTCCCGCTCGGGAGTCGCCTCGCTCGGCAATCCGCGAATGGCCTGCACGGTGGTTTGTAATTCCTCGAGCGCTTCCTGCCACTCGGGGTTCGACAACAACTGTTCGCGCACGTATGCCGTTGTCTCGTCGTCGAGTTCCTCGTCGAGATATTGCGACAGCAGCTCTTCCATATGCTCGTTCATCGTTCCAAAGCCTCCCGTACAAGCCGTCGTGCTCTGCTCAATTGGGATTTGACAGTCCCTTCCGCCACACCGATCAATCCCGCGATCTCCCGATACCGATACCCTTCGATGTCGTGGAGCACCAATACTCTTTTCGCGCCACTCGGAAGGGCCGCAATGGCCCGTTCCAAGTCCATCCGTGTCTCAGGCATCGCGTCCTTGGCCTCATGCTCGAACTGGTCGAGCTCTCCAGGTAACAGCTCCCGGCTCGAGCGCCTTTTTTCCGTCCGCATGTCGCTCAAGACGACGTTGACGCTGAGACGGTGGAGCCATGTACCGAACGCGCTCTTGTGCTGGAACGATCCGATCGTGTTCCACGCACGTACAAACGCGTCCTGCACGAGCTCCTCGGCGCGGTCCGGATCGCTCACCATGCGCAGGCACAGCGCGTAGATGCGACGTCCGTGCCTCCGGTAGAGGCGTTCGAACGCGTCGTCGCTCCCCGCCTGGGCTTCTCGGACGAGGTCGGTCTCGCTCATGACCGCGTCCGTCTCCATGGAGTCCTGGACCGTCATGAAGAGCGCGCCGCCCGCTCCCTCGTCCCGCAGGGAGTAATCGTGAGAAACAGCAACTGACTGTGGCACAATTGCGACTCCTGAATCACCGTGTCGGTATCGGATTCGTTGTACCTGATTGGATGTCGGAACATGGGGTTTCGT
>JAPULP010000228.1 GCA_027294815.1 Gemmatimonadota bacterium
GCAGTCGTACGACCCATGTACCCTCCGCTACGAGAGATTTTGTCGGACAGCAATTTGGGCGGCGGGCCGTCCCCTAGCAACCCGGAGGGATACGGAGCCGGCGCGGAGGTCCTCTTGGATGGACCTTCCCCCAATACTGAAGCTTCAATGTTGAGTATTCAATATTGGATATTGGATATTCAAGGGGGTCCTACGTCACGGAACGTCAAGCCGCCGGCCGCTTAATTGTATAGCCGGTCGATCCTATCCTGAGGAACCTCCAAGGAGAGCCATTGTTCGCCTGGGAACAGAGGGTTGCGAGTTTTCTGCACGCCTTTCGCCTGGACAGTATCAAGAAGAGAATCCTGGCGTTTGCTCTCTTCGCGACCATGCTTCCCTCGCTCACCACGGCGTGGGTGTCCTACACACACAACCGACAATCGCTCACCCAAAAAATCACGGCGGAATTGAGGAATATCAGCGTCCACAGCGCTCGGGAAATCGACCTGTGGCTCAAAGAGCGTTTCTACGACGCGCGGGTGTTCTCTCGATCGCCAGTCGTCACCGAGAACTTGGACCGGCTGTTGCGCCTTCGTTCCCGCCAGGCGTCGGACCCGCAGGCGCTCCGTCGTTTGCAAGATTACCTCACTTCGGTTCGCGAACGGTTTACCGACTACGTGGAACTTTCGGTCGTCGACTCCGAGGCGGGCGTCGTGGCGAGCACCGGCGACGCGGACATGCCGCAGCTCCCGGAAGACTGGCTGACCCGAGTCGAGTCCGGCGAGGAGATCCAGGGACTGGTGTATCGTGACGACATCCTGGGGCAAGTCATGATGGTCATCGCCGTCCCCATCCGGGCACCGGACGATAGGTTCCTCGGCGCGTTCTCGGCCAAGGTCAATTTCGGGACGATCGACGAATCGCTGAGAAACATCGTGATCGGCGAAACAGGACACGCGTATTTGGTGCGCGCTGATGGTACGGTCATGGTCAGTTCTCGGATTGTTTCCACCGGTCTCATGGCGCTGGCATTGCCTCGGGGAACCGTCGAGGCGTTGTTCGCGCAACAAGAGGATGCTCTCGAGTACACCGACCCACAGGGGAACGAGGTGGTTGGAACGTTGGACGCGGTGCCGCAACATGATTGGGCCGTGGTCGCCGAAATCAGCACCGCCGAAGCGTTCGTGCAAATCGCCGAGTTACGCAACCAAACGTTGACGATCCTCATTATCCTCTTGCTCACCATCGGCTTGATGGCCTACGGGCTGGGTCTCACCATCGCGCGTCCGTTGGACCGACTCACGGCCGGTGCCGGCCGAGTTGCCGGCGGCGACCTCGAGGTAGATCTGCCCTTGGTGACTCGCGGCGAACTGGGCTTGATGACGCGGGTCTTCAACGACATGGTCACACGATTGCGCGACGGGCGCAAAGAACTGGAGCGGCTCTCGGCGACCGATGGTCTCACGGGTTTGCACAATCGCCATCACTTGATGGAGGCCTGCGGTATGGAGGTGGCCCGATCCGATCGTCAGGGAAAACCGCTCGCGGCAATGATGATCGACATCGACCACTTCAAGAAGTTCAACGACACCTATGGCCACCAGGCAGGAGACGAAATACTCACGAGAATGGGCGCAATCTTGGGCGATTGCATTCGTAAAGTCGATTATGCAGCGCGGTATGGCGGCGAGGAATTTCTGATCTTGCTTCCACGAACCGACCTCAACGGGGCGGTCGAAGTGGCGAAGAGAATCCAGGCTCGGCTGGCCGAAGAAGAAATGGGTGGTGAGGATGCTATCACGCTCAGTATCGGCGTCGCGGAGTACCCGCAACACGGCGACAACGCCGATGTGGTCATCGCCGCCGCGGACGCGGCACTCTACCAGGCAAAACACGGCGGTCGGAACAGGGTCGTTCGGGCTTCGGCAACGAAACGCAAGTCGACTGCACGCCGGAGGGGCAAGCAGGCGAGAAAACGGGCCTGACTGAGAAAATTACGGGCGATGTGCCCGAGTGCGCACGAGAGAGTGAGAGATCCACCCTCCGCGCCCTCGATCGCCTCTGATGCGCACCCACTGATCCTCGTACGCGAGCCCAACGAGCGGCGTTCCCCCACGGACCGTAAAGAGCACCCTGAACCCAGTCCCGGGCCCGTTCCGCACATTGCTGTTCCGCACCACCTCCAAATCCAAGGGAACGGCAAACGATACTTCTCCAGCCCGACGCGAGGCATCGCCCGCTTTGAATCGGCCCTGACCGATCCTCACAAAACTCATAGCCTGGCTGGCGAGGTACAACGAGCCGCCGTAATTCTGATTTTCGAATTCCCGCGCACTCATCTCCAGCAGCTGCTCCGCTTGCATCAGCTCCGGTCCTCCGCCGTCGCCCGCGGTGGCACGGACAGCCGCGAGAGCAATCTCGGCTTCCGCCATCGTGGATGCCGCCTCAGCTCGGCTTTCCACACTTTGGAGCCTGGCCTTAGCGCGCACCACTTCCCGGACGGCTTCATCCAGGTTGTCCTGCAGTTCCGCCACCTGGGCCTCCTTGTCGAGCAGCCCGAGTTGCAGCTCCGCTACGCGCTGCTGAAGGTCGCGAATCCGTCTCGTTTGTCGCGCGGAAGTCGCTGGCCCATTTCCTCCGGTCACAACCGGCTGTGGTGAAGGATCCGTCTGCGGCGCATTGCTGGAGCACCCAACCAGGAGCACGGTCCCGAGGACTCCGACGAGTCGAGCGGATCGCCTCACGAGGTGGGATTGGGGTGGTATTGGCGACATAACTGATGTCCTCCGGAGCCTTTGCGCCTTGCCCGATCAGTATAAGCGCCAAACCGACCGCTCCCCGTGATCCCGGACACCAACCCACGCGTCCGCGGCGCGGTTCAGTCGTTAGGCAACAGCCTCATCGCCATGAGACACACCAACATCGCGACAAAGACGCTACGCCTGATCGGATGCGAGTCGAATGTCGGACGGCGCGCCAGAACAGGACCGTGTTGAGGCGGAGGTCGTGCATTATTCACCGCAGAGAACGCTGAGGCTATTCTCGGGGGTCATTCACCCCAATCACCTCTGCGCCCTCGGCGGTCTCTGCGGTGATTATTTTCCCCCACCCCGAGCGGTGAGCCCGAGGCTTGCAGCAGTTAGCGAGAGTTACTTGAGGTAGACTACCGCCGGTTCGAGCCGCTGGAACGCCGCCGCCGGGAATCCGAGGAGCGGCGGGACCCCGAGTTTCGGTACCGACTGGTGTACGAACGGTACGACGAACACCTCTCCCGCGGCGCGGTTCCTCTCAGAAACACCTCGCGTTCGCCACGGCACCCGTATCCAGCCCGGAGCCCCGTTTCGCGGTTCACCTCGACGATCTCGACACCGGATGGCATCGAAAAATCACCGTCACCGTACGGGCCATGGGCACTTTTCAGAAACGACGCAAAGATCGGCAGCGCCGCACGCGACCCAGGCAAATCTATGCTCCGCCCGTCGTCGAAACCCAC
>JAPULP010000229.1 GCA_027294815.1 Gemmatimonadota bacterium
ACCATCCCGATTCAAAACGGATGGAAGGTTCGGAATTTCGTCCGGTGGGGCAGGATCATTTGCGACGCGAAGTCGTCGAGGGCAGCACGAAACGAAACCCGCTCGCGGAACTCACCGCCGGTCATGCCGGTGACCGCCTTAACGTGACGACTGAAGCTTTGGGGAGACGAAAAATCCAATCGATACGCCACGTCGCCGATCGATAGGCCTCGAACCTGCAACAATGCGGCGGCGTGCACCAAACGGATGGCCGAGAGATATCGTTTGGGTGAGGGCAAGCAGGAGCGAAAGAACCTCGAAGTGAACGTGCTCGCACAGACATTGAGCCGCTTGCACAAGAGACGGGCGTTCGTCGTCCTCGGCGCCAATACCACCAGCGATTCAAAAAAACGCTTGGTACCGAGCGTGGGTCTGTCCAACGCCGCGCAGATACCAGACAACAGATCGGACGCCATGGGGGCCATCTGGCGGCCCACGAAGGACCGGAGCCGCCTCCACCCATCGCGACGGCTCAGGTCAACCATCGTCTGCACCCCAGAAAGTCCGAGCTGGAGCAGGCGCTCGCTGCACTTGCCGTCGTGACCAGATAGCACGGCCACCATCGGTACCCCGGGAAACTCGCGGGCGAGTCGCGCTACCTCCGGCATGTCCCGCAAAGACACACAGCGGGGAGATACAAGAACGGCGCTGACCTGCCGGCCACGCACGGCGTTAATGGCTTCCTTCACGCTTCGCGCGTGAACGGTCGCAACGTAGTCACCGGTAGCCGCATCGATCCGCGTTCGTTCGACGGCTTCGAGTACGGTTGCTACCGTGGCGACTTCGGGATAGGTGCTCACGCCGACCTCTCTGTCACGCGGACCCGCATCATGTTCGAGGTCATTCAACGATCCCTCAAACCCACACCCACCGCTCTCAACCGCCAGACAGGCAATTGTTCGCCGCGGCGCTCTAGAGTCGGCGACCAGGAACCGCTATCTTTAGGCCGGACAAGAGTTTGGTGGAGCGTGATGGTCGCGGTCCGTCGTAACAGACGGGTCGAGGAAAGTCCGAGCTCCGTAGGGCAGATTGCCAGGTAACGCCTGGGCGCCGTAAGGCGACGGACAGGGCCACAGAAAACAAACCGCCCGGAAACGGGTAAGGGTGAAACGGCGGGGTAAGAGCCCACCGCGCGACTGGTAACAGTCGTGGCACGGTAACCCCCAGTCGGAGCAAGGCCAAATAGGCGGCGAGGTTCGGCCCGAACCACTCGAGCCGTGGGTAGGCTGCTTCAGGCGACAGGCGACTGTTGTCGCAGATAGATGACCATCCATCCGCTTGCGCGGGTGAACAGAACTCGGCTTACGGCTCCACCAGCTCTCGTCTTGCCAAGCCACGACCACGATCACGGCAGTCACCAATAGCCCGGTACGTCCATCCCTGCCCCATCCATTGGAGACGAAACATGCAGAAGTGGGTGTGGTTGGCGATGACCATCGTTGGGTTCATCGGCTGCTCGGCTTCAGGCTCCGCACCGAACGCTGCGGATACGCCCCCGGCGCCCCCACCCGAGGTCGGGTTCGGACCGTCCGTCGCATCATATCTCTTCAGTTCACACCGATTGGTCGATAGAGAGCTCGCCGGCGCCACACGAACCGATAGCACATTTCTGCAGTACCAGTTCACCGCTGTTATCACCGCCGTTGACTCCGGGCTCCTTGTTTCCTTCGGGATCGACTCGGTCTTGGCGGCCACGGCGCCCAACATCGTCCAGGGTGACATCGACCAGGCCAAGGGGGCTACATACACAGCCTTCTTGTCGCCTACAGGCCGCATGGAGGAGTTGCGCCCCTCACTCTCGTCATCACCTCTGCTGGACGTTCTGGCCGCCCAGACGGCGGCTCTCTTCCCTGTACTCCCACCGGGCGGCCTCCTACCGTCACAAACTTGGGCCGACACGACGGAGACCAAGCGGACCGAAGGGGGAGCTCTGATTACGTTCCGGGTCGTGACCAGCTACCGCAGCCACGAGTGGAACCATACCGAGGGCAGAATGGTACTCCCGATCGACTGGGACCGGGTATATCAACTCGAAGGCACCGGCAATCAGTTCGGAAGACAGTTCACAATTGAGGGGAACGGTACCGCGTCCGGTCGATCCTGGTTTATGCGGGACGGACTTTTCGCCGGCTCCGTGAGTGAGGACGATTTGGTCGCGCGACTAAAAATCGACGACCTTGGCATCGTGACACCGGTGCGCCAACATCAAGTCGATACCGTGAGAGTGCTTCAGTAACATGATCCGAACTACTCTGCTCGTTGCGGGGCTCGTAAGCCTCCACGCAAACGCGGCCCTCTCCCAGGGCGTTACGGTTCGGTCGCAAGATTATCTCTTCCTCACCAATGTCGCCGACGCACGGGCTCTGTGGGTCAACCCCGCTGGTCTCGCCTTGATACCCGAAGCGTCCTTGTTCGCCGAGTTCACGATCCAACGAACCGGTAGTGAGACACGGGTTGAGCAATACTCGCTGGGGTTCAACTCGAGAGGAGTCTCGGTCGGGTATCAACGGAACCGCTTCGAGGGAGAGTCGGCCGTCGGCATTTTACGCACTGGGCTGGGCTTTCCATTCCGGCGCGGTACGTTCGGGGTGGCCGCCTCGCGTTACAGCCAAGATTCCACCCGGAGCTACGGCGCAGATTTCGGTGTCATATACGTACCGAACGTGCGGGTCCAACTGGGGCTTGCGGTACGGAACGTCGGGCGTCCATCGGTGCGTCTCGCCAAACTCCCCGTCACTACCGTCGCGGCGGCGCAGGTAACGACATCGATCGTTCAGATGGCTTGGGAAACCCTCGCGGCGGAGCGGCGGGCGCCCGCCGAGTCCGGCTTCGATTTCGCCCATCGTGCGGGTGCGCTGGTTGCCTTGCCGACTGGTCTTCCAGTCATCCTGCTTGGGTCCGTCGCTCTGGGGTCGAATTTCCGCATCGACCGGCTTCATTTCGGATTCACGATCGGAGGAACGCGGCAGGTGACAGCAGTCGCGTCGGCGGTGTCCCGCAGCAATCGGCCGGTGTTCGAACAGTTCAGCGCGACTCTTGTCGCTATAAACCCCTTGACCGCTTATCGGTAGGGCGGCACAACGTTGTTAATCGACTAGCCGCAGCGGCATCACCAAGCAGAGATACGACGCAGGATCATCCCAACCGACCGGCTCCAGAGTGGCGGCCCGCTCGGGTGCCTTCAATGTGAAACGCACCTCATCAGTCGGCATATATTTCAGCAGCTCCAACACATAGGTCGCGTTGAAGCCGATTTCGAGCGGTTCGCCGTCATACGTGGCCTGAATCTCATCCTGGGCTTCTCCCAGATCCGGCGTACTTACAGAAAACTTCAGCGTCCCCCCACTGAACGACAGACGGACCCGGTGTGTCTGGTCGCTCGCAACAACGCCGACGCGGCGGATGGCAGAGGCCAGGGCCTGCCGGTCTATGGTCGCCGTCTTGTCATTGTCCTTCGGAATGACCTGTTCGTAGTTGGGGTAGGGTCCCTCGATCAAGCGTGTGAACACATGCGTTTTGCCGGACCGGAAGCCCAAGTGATTATCGCTGCGCGCTACATCGATTTCGTCTGACGGGCCGAACAACCGCCGGATTTGCTCCAGGGCTTTTGGTGGCACAATCAGGTCTGCGGCGGCCGAGCCACCGGAAACTGGGATATCCATCTTTGCCAACCGGTGACCGTTCGTCGCTACCATCCGCATGCGGTCTTCCCGCATCTCCCACAGGACACCGTTCAAGATGGGACGGCTCTCTTCAGTCGACGCGGCGAATGCCACGTGATTGATGAGATTCTGGATATCAGCGGACGTCATTTTCCATGCATCATCGAACGAAACAGTCGGGAAGCTCGGAAACTCATCAGGAGCTATTCCCAGAAGCTTGAACTTCGATGGACCACACTCCAGGGTAACACGCTGCTCGCCCACAGCCGAGAAACTGATACTGGCGTTGGGGAGCTCCCGCACAAGCTCGACAAGCTTCTTGGCCGGAAGCGTAACGGCCCCTTCTGCCTCAATGTCGGCAGGAACGACCGTGCTTACAGCTATATCCAAATCCGTTCCCGATAGCCGGACACCGTCAGCAGTGGCCTCCACGAGGATATTCGAGAGCACCGGAAGGGTCGTCCGGGTGGGGACACTCGATGCCACAGCAATGAGTCCCTCTTGAAGTTGCTCTCGGGTGATTGTGAACTTCATTCCGTTCCCCGCAACGTGGATAAGAGATAACTATCTCTATACTATATAAGAAACTAGTAGTAGTAGTAGGGTCTCTGGAAATATGGAGAAGTCGCGTAACTCCCTGGTTTGATTGGGTATCGGCTCTCCGGCCATGTTGGTTTTATGTTGGGTTCCGGGGATTCAGTGGGGAGAACAGCCGGCGACGGTTACTTTCCCACTGCTTCCAACACGGACCTACCACACTTGTGCATTACGGTGCGGATAATTCGCGCCTAGCAAGTTCAATCCGCTCTCGGAACTGGCGATCGCGGCGCATCTGGTGTTCGACCTTACCAACGCTGTGGATCACCGTGGAGTGGTCGCGACCCCCAAACGCCTGACCGATCTCTACCAGCTGCATGCCAAGAAGATCCCGTGCCAGGAACATCGCTACCTGTCGTGGAACGGTGAGGGTCTTCGTGCGTGACTTGGACCGAAGGCCCTCGGGTGTGACGCCCCAGCGCCGTGCGACAACGACCTGTACCCGGTCCACCGTCGGGGCGGCGGTCGGAGGGTCAGAGCTTGCCCCGCCGCTCTGGCGAATCTTGTCCGACAACGCCTCCCGAGCAAGATCCACGGTGACTTCACGATGTTTGAGCGAAGCGAACAAGAGCAGCTTGATGATGCACCCTTCGAGTTCCCGGACCGAGCTGCGTACGTGTTCGGCAATGAACCGCAACACGTCGTCCGGGATTGTCAGCTCGAGGTGTTCCTGCTGGGCCTTTTTTTGGAGAATGGCTATCCGATGTTCCAGGTCGGGCTGGCCGATGTCGGCGACCATGCCCCACTCAAAACGACTCACCAATCGAGATTCGAGCCCGGGAATCTCGTTGGGCGGGCGATCCGAGGTGACCACGATCTGTTTCCCGGCTTCGTGTAGCGCATTGAACGTGTGAAAGAACTCCTCCTGCGTCATTTCCTTGCCCTCGAGGAAATGGACGTCGTCGACAAGGAAGATGTCCGTATCGCTCCGATAACGCCGCCGGAACTCCGGCATGGTCCGGCCGTGGATACTCTCGATGACTTCGTTGATGAACTGCTCCGCCCCCAAGTAGACCACGCGGCTACTTGGATTGCGGTCGATCAAGGCGTGTGCGATCGCCTGCATCAAGTGGGTCTTGCCGAGTCCGGTCGCCCCGTAGATAAACAGGGGGTTGTACGTTTTGCCGGGCGCCTCGGCAGTAGCGTGGGCAGCGGCCGCCGCCAATTCGTTGGACTTTCCGATAACAAATGTCTCGAATGTGTACCGCTGATTGAGCGGCGTCGCCATTGGCCTCGGTTTAACGTTGCTGACCGGGAGCGGCGCTACAAAAAAGTCCATCTGGGGGCGCTCGGTGCGCTCCGCCTGCACCTGGAACACTATGTCGAGCGGTGTCCCCAACGTGCGTGACGCGATGCGCGACAAGAGCTGTGAGTGTTTGGACTTATTCCACTCGACCGCAAACTGATCCGGAGCGCTCACGATGAGGCGACCCTCATCCAACGCCACGGGCTCCGCGGGTTCAAGCCACGTGCGCATCGTCGCCTCGGGCAGCTCGAGGCGCGCTTCGTCGAGTAGCCGAGCCCAGGTCTCTTTGGCTGACAGCTTCATGTGCAGCAGAAAATGGTGGCTGGTGTTTAATGGGGGCGCACGATTGTATTTGTCGTGTGTGGAAAAGTCAACCTTGACCCTGAGCCCACTGGCCGACTAGCTTTCGCGGCTCGATTGAAGGTATTCCGAAATGAAACCTACATACAACCCCCGGAACCGACGGCGTGTCAACAAACACGGTTTCCGCGCACGCATGAAGACGCGCTGGGGCCGCGACATATTGAATAGGCGCCGGAGGAAGGGTCGCAAGAGGTTGGCAGTGTCCCTGCCATCCAAGCATGGAGGAAGCTGACGTCCGAGGGGCTCCCCCGGAGTTGGCGGATTTCGCACGGGTCAGATCTAAAGGCGGTGCAACAGGGTGGCCGCCATCGCCGAACCCCCCGTTTGGATATTTCGTGGCGGTCGAACGACTTGGATCACCCTCGGCTGGGTGTCGTCGTGCCGAGGTTCGGTGCCTCTGCGGTGGCCCGCAACCGCGTTCAACGCCGCCTGCGTGAATGCTCCCGACGCCGAATCCTTCCCAACCTCAGGGCCGTAGATTTGGTAGTGCGGGCACGACCGGCGGTGTACGAGGCGGCTTCAGAGGAGCTCAGCGCGGATTTGGATCAATGGCTGCAATCGATTTCCGAGTAACGCGAATGCCCCGCGTCCTGGTGGCCGGCTTTATCAAGCTGTACCAGCTCATGGCATCCCCATTCCCGTCCCCGTGTCGTCATACCCCGTCCTGCTCGATGTACACGTTGGAGGCGGTGCGGAGGTACGGCGCCATGAAGGGTTGTTGGTTGGGTATTCGCCGACTTGGCCGCTGCCACCCATTCTCACCCGGGGGCTACGACCCAGTCCCGTGATCTTGCGACTATAATGGACCGCCGCACGCTCCTCGCGATCTCGCTCATCTTGATCGTGCTGATTCTTCCGTCGATGCTTTTCCCGCCGCCGCCGCCGCCGCCGCCCGCGCCGGGGGTACCGGTAGACGTGTTCCCAGCCGACTCGGTGACGACACCCGCCGTCGGTGGCGTAATCCGGGACCTTCCGGTTGTGCCCAGCCGAGAAGCGGTGCCGATCCCGGAACCAGTCGCACCGGACGCCGTGGCGCCGGAACCGGTCGTGGTGGCATCGGCCCTCTACCGGTACTCCTTCTCGCCCCGGGGCGCCCGGCTGATAGGTGCCGAGTTGCTCGAGTACGCCTCATTTGCGGGGGACGATGCCGGCGTGGCCCAGATGATACCCGACCCTTCGTCCTTCCTCGCCTACAGGCTCGTTGTGTTCGGCAGCGACACCGTGTCGCTCGCCGACTGGCAATTCGAGCCATCCGCCCAGCGAGTCGACGTTGGTCCCG
>JAPULP010000023.1 GCA_027294815.1 Gemmatimonadota bacterium
CCGGTAGGCCAGCTCCATCAGCATCTCGGGAGAGCCGGTTTCGGGCGAGTGGATGGCGCCCGTGGCCCAATAGATCGGTTTGGCGGTCCCAATGAGGCGCACGGCCTCGGCCTCGGAGGTCATCCGCGGATCGCCCAACCGTCCGAGCATGTCCTTGTATTCGTCCAGCCGGGCGATGGTGGTCTCGTCCGAGACGACGACGAGGATCATTTCCCGCCCTTCCTCGGTCTGACCCATCGTGAAGACCTCCACACGTGGGGAGGCCTCGGCCAGGGCCCGCATGTACCGATAGATCTCTGCCGGGTAGCTCAGCACGTCGGGGGCCCCGACGATGTGGCCCAGCACGTCGAACGGGGTCGGCACCGTCTCCGACGCGGGCAGATGGTCCACGTACGGGGTCAGGAAGAAGGGCTCGGTGGTGTACTCGAGGATCTTGGCCGTGTAGGCCTCGTCGTTCTGCTGCGCGGTGGCCGCGGGAACGGCGACGAGAATCGCCATCGCGCAGGGGACGGCTATGCGGAGCAACTTCACGGTTCGACTCCTTTGTGTCGGAACGGTCCGGTTTCTTTAACTATGGAATAGCATGCCGGAATGTTGTATGGGCCGGGCCCCGACGCGGTGTGTGTTCTGTAATGCCTTGTACAGTAATGACTTACGTGGCTCGTCGGGGATCGGTGGGTTCTCGGTATCGTTTTCCTTTATATAAGGAGTTGGCCGGACCGGGGTAAGGCCCGGCCCCGACGCAGCCCCCCGACAAGTCACGAACCGGCTCACTTGACCCGAGTTAGGCCCCCGTCTACTTTTGGAGGTCTGTGCAGGATTAGGTTGTTGTAAGGCTTTTTTTCTCTGACGATATGCCCACGATCAATCAGCTCGTCCGTCACGGACGGAAAAACATTCCCAAGAAGGACAAGGCTCCGGCGCTCAAGAGGAATCCTCAAAAGCGCGGCGTCTGCACTCGTGTATACACGACGACGCCAAAGAAGCCAAACTCCGCGCTCCGCAAAGTGGCGCGTGTGCGTCTCACCAACGGGTTCGAGGTCACGAGCTACATCCCGGGTGAAGGGCACAACTTGCAGGAGCACAGCATCGTGTTGATTCGTGGTGGTCGAGTGAAGGATTTGCCGGGTGTGCGGTACCACATCATCCGGGGCACGCTCGATGCCTCGGGTGTGGCGGATCGCAAGCAGAGCCGTTCGAAGTACGGCACAAAGAGGCCCAAGTGAGCAGGCGTCAGCGCGCTACCAAGCGTACGGTGCCGCCCGACCCTCGGTACGATAGCCAAACGGTGTCGAAGTTCGTCAACAACCTCATGTGGCAGGGGAAGAAGTCCATAAGCGAGCGGATCTTCTACGACGCCATGGACATCATCGAGCAGCGTACCGGTCAGCCCGGGGTGAACGTGTTCAAGCAGGGGCTCAACAACGTGAAGCCTTCGGTCGAGGTGAAGAGCCGGCGGGTGGGTGGTGCCACCTACCAGGTGCCGGTGGAAGTTCGACCGGAGCGGCGCACCGCGCTGGCGACACGCTGGCTCTTGGGCCACGCGCGTGCGCGGAGTGAAAAATCGATGGCCGAGCGTTTGGCGACCGAGTTGATCATGGCGTCCAAAGGTGAAGGCAGCTCGATCAAGAAGAAAGAAGACACCCACCGGATGGCGGAAGCCAACAGAGCGTTCGCGCACTATCGGTGGTAGCTGTAGGCTAAAATTTAAGGGACCCTCGTGGTCCTTCGTCGCAGGGTGAGACCCGGACGAGCGCGGTGTGATACCTGTCCGCATGGCGGATGACGGTCGCCCCGCTTTTCTGCTGGTCATAACTGGTTACGAACGCACGCGCCGCCGCTGGCGCTGATAGAGAAAAGTTATAGAACGATGTCGTCGACAACACGAACCACACCGCTCGAGAGGATCCGGAATATCGGGATCATGGCGCATATCGACGCCGGGAAGACGACGACGACCGAGCGTATCCTTTACTACGCCGGGCGGACGTACAAGCTCGGCGAGGTCCACGACGGCACCGCCACCATGGATTGGATGGAGCAGGAGCAGGAGCGGGGCATTACGATCACCGCCGCCGCCACCTTCTGCGAGTGGAAGCGGTTGGACGAGGTCCACCAGATCAACATCATCGACACCCCGGGACACGTGGACTTTACCGTCGAAGTCGAGCGGTCGTTGCGCGTGCTCGACGGCGCGGTGGCCCTGCTCGACGCGGTGGGCGGGGTGGAGCCACAGACCGAGACGGTCTGGCGACAGGCGGACCGGTACGGTGTTCCTCGAATCGTTTTCGTCAACAAGATGGACCGCGTCGGCGCGGATTTCGACCGCTGCGTGTCCATGGTGCGCGAGCGGCTCGGTGCCAAGGCTTTTCCCGTACAGTTCCCCCTAGGTAGCGGGGAACTGTTTACAGGGCTCATCGACATCGTGCGGCAGGTCGAAATTATCTATGACGAAGACTCGCTTGGCGTCGACTGGGTCGAGGGTCCGATTCCTGACGCGTTCAAGGAGCGGATCGCGGAGCTGCGCCACGAGCTCATCGAGGCGGCGGTCGAATACGACGACGACATCATGCAAAAGTACTTGGACGGCGAGGAGCTCTCCGAGGAAGAGATCCGCAAGGCGATTCGCGCGGGCACGGTGTCGGGCGGATTGGTCCCCGTTTTCTGCGGTTCGGCGTTCAAGAACAAGGGCGTGCAGCGATTGCTGGACGGCATTATCGACTACCTGCCGAGTCCGGTGGACATTCCGCCGGTGCAGGGACACGCGCCACATCACGACGACACGCATGTCGAGCGGGCCGCGACGGATGACGAGTCGTTTGCGGCGCTGGCGTTCAAGATTGCCACCGACCCCTACGTCGGCAAACTCACCTTCTTCCGCGTCTACTCCGGTACGCTCTCCTCAGGTTCCTACGTTTACAACTCCACCAAAGACAAGAGAGAGCGTATCGGGCGCCTGCTCCAAATGCACGCCAACAAGCGTGAAGAGATCAGCGAGGTACGCGTGGGTGATATCGCCGCGGCGATCGGCCTGAAGGAGACACGGACGGGCGATACGCTGTGTGACGAGAAGAATCCGATCATTCTCGAAGTCATGCGGTTCCCCGAGCCGGTCATCTCGGTGGCGATCGAGCCGAAGACCAAAGCCGACCAAGACAAGCTCACCATGGCGTTGGTCAAGTTGTCCGAAGAAGATCCGACGTTCCGCGTGCACACCGACGTCGAGACGGGTCAGACCATCATCTCGGGGATGGGCGAGTTGCACCTCGAGGTGCTCGTGGACCGCATGAGACGCGAGTTCAAGGTCGAGGCCAACATCGGCCGGCCGCAGGTGGCGTACCGCGAGACGATTCGCGCGGTCACGACCGAGGTCGAAGGCAAGTTCGTGCGACAAACCGGTGGCCGGGGTCAGTACGGCCACGTGGTGATCAACATGGAGCCACGTGAGGCAGGCGAGGGTTTCGTGTTCGAGGACAAGATCGTCGGCGGTTCGGTGCCACGCGAATATATCGGCGCCGTCGAACACGGCGTGAAGGAAGCGCTCGAGAACGGCGTGCTCGCGGGTTATCCCGTCGTCGATGTGAAGGTCGAGTTGGTCGACGGCAGCTACCACGACGTCGATTCGAGTGAGATGGCGTTCAAAATCGCGGGGTCGATGGCCGTGAAAGAGGCGGCCAAGCGGGCCAAACCCGTGTTGTTGGAGCCGGTGATGGACGTGGAAGTCGTCACGCCGTCCGACTACCTGGGCGACGTGATGGGTGACCTCAACAGTCGCCGTGGCAGAGTGGGCGGCATGGTTCAACGCGGCACGGCGCAGGTGATCGGGGCCAGCGTTCCGCTGGGCGAGATGTTCGGATACTCGACCACGCTTCGCTCGAAGAGTCAGGGTCGCGCCGTGTACAGCATGCAGTTTTCGCACTACGAGCCGGTACCGAAGTCGAAGGCCGAGGAAATCATCAACAAGATTCAAGGCTAGGAGAGCCCGGAATATGGCCAAGGAAAAGTTTGAGCGGACGAAGCCGCATGTGAACGTGGGCACGATTGGGCACGTGGACCATGGGAAGACGACGCTGACGGCGGCGATCACGAAGCAGCAGGCGGCGAAGGGGTTGGGGGATTTTGTGGCGTTCGACGCGATCGACAAGGCGCCGGAGGAG
>JAPULP010000230.1 GCA_027294815.1 Gemmatimonadota bacterium
TATGGGCGGCTCTGGGTTCCGGCAAGACGATTCGCCGAAACTGAAACCTGACGGCGATTACAGCGTACGTTATAACCGGAATGGTTATATCCAAATTGGTCTGATCGCCTGTGCCTGGAGCGTCTCAATGACAGCCGAGCGAACGGCAGAGTCTTTCCTGCCGCTGAAGCCCCGAATTTTTCTGATGCTGTTGGTGCTGGTCCAAGAGGGGCCTCGCCACGGGTACGGGTTGAAGGAAGAGGTATTGCGTCGCACGGACGGTCGGCTCAACCTGGGACCCGGAACCCTATACCGGACGATTCAGTCCATGCTGCAGGACGGGCTTACGGCTGAGGTGGCCAAATCGCCGGATGCGAAGGTGGGTGACGAGCGGCGACGAAACTATCAGATCACCGCGCTGGGCCGCCAAGTCGTGGCCGCCGAGGCGCGGCGGCTGCAACAGCTGTTGGAAGTCGCTCGCGACGAGCACCTGATTTCCTGATCTCGAATGAAGACTGCCGACCGGACGGGTGTGCCGCGCGCGATCGAGTGGAGTCTCCAGCTCTACGCGGTCCTGTTGCGCGCGTATCCGAAACGATTCTTGGCGTCCTGTGGCCGAGAAATGAAGGACGCCTTTGCGGCGGATCTGCAGCGCGCGTTTCGCTACGGACGAGCGTTCGGCGTCGTGCGTCTCTGGTTGCACACGCTGTACGACTTCGTCACGTCGGTGGTGCCGGAGCGTGTGGGTTTTGCTCGACAATCGTCCCGGCGCCCGGCGTCACGTGAACCGAGACATCGCGCGCCGTTGCGGCGCCGGCGGAGGGAGACTCTCGACATGTTTTACGATTTCATGCAAGACCTGAGATACGGGTTCCGCACGCTCGCGCGCACGCCCACATTCACTGCGGTGGCCATCGTCATTCTGGCACTTGGCATCGGTGCCAATACGACGATGTTCACGATCGTGAATTCGCTCTTCTTCGAGCCTCCGCCGCACGTCGCGGAGCCCGACCGCTTGGTTCGTCTGTATACGACGCACGACCGAACGCAAGCGGGAGCGCTCTCCTATCCGGATTTCGCGTACTACCGCAGCAACAACGTGGTGTTCGACGGTGTGTTCGCATACAGTCAGGGACTCGCTCTCACGGCGATCTCGACCGGTGGTTCCACACAAATCAACGGTTGGCTCGTGTCGCCCGGCTACTTTGACGTCTTGGGTGTTCGGATGGCGATGGGGAGACCGTTCGTTCCGGATGACGGCAGAGTCCCGGGGGGCGAGCCCGTCGCGGTGATCAGCCATAGGTTTTGGCGGCAGTCGTTTGGGGAAGATTCGTCGGTCGTTGGCGCCACGCTGACGCTCAACGGACATCCGTTTACCGTGATTGGCGTTGCGCCCGAAGGGTTTCGGGGTGCCAGTCCTACCGAAATGCCGCCGGAAGTATGGCTTCCCATGACCATGCGATCCGTATTGCTCCCCACGACCATGGATTACTTCAACCGCGTCGAGGGCACGATCCTTTACTGGGTGTCGGCGATGGCAAGGCTAAAACCCGGCGTGTCCATCGAGCAAGCGCAGGCCAATATGGAGGCCCTGGGTCTGTACCTGGCGGAGAGCTTCGTCGAGTGGAACGGGGGCAAGAGTGCCACCGCGGCGACGTATCGGTTTCATGCTCGCGACCGCGGGAGTCTGGTCACGATGGCGGGGATGCTTGCCGTGGTGGTGGCGATCGTATTGCTCATCGCGAGCGCCAACATCGCGATTCTCTTGCTGGCTCGGGCTTCGGCCCGCGCCAAAGAGATGGGTGTTCGCATCGCGCTCGGTGCAGGGAGGGGGCGCGTGATTCGACAGATGCTGACGGAGAGCCTGCTGCTCGGATTGGGCGGTGGGGTCCTTGGGTTCGTGGTGGCGTTTTGGTCGGCAGGTCTCGCGGCCAACTTGATGCCGTTTACGTTTGCGGTCCAATTCACGCCGGATCTGGGCGTGTTGACTTTCGCTATCGGGCTTGCCGCCGGAACCGCGATGCTCTTTGGATGTATGCCGGCGTTGCAGGCCTCGCGTATGGACGTCGCGTCGGAGATTCAGCGCGGCCGATCTCCTGGTCGCTCGCTCATGCGCAACGCCCTGGTCGTCGGACAGGTCGGGTTGTCAGTTCTCCTCGTGACCGGGGCTGTTCTGTTTGCCCGGAGTCTCAATACGGCGCGAGCAATCGACCTGGGATTTGAAACCGAACGCCGCCTGGTCGTGGGGGTGAATTTCCGTAACCACGGCTACGACAGGAGCCGCGCCATGACGTTCATCGAAGCGGCTCTTCAACGCATCGCGTCGGTTCCCGGGGTGGAGGCTGTCAGCACCGTGCAGATGATTCCATTCATGGGAAAGTGGATGAGCGATTTCACAGCCAGTGGTGTAACGCCGCCGCAGGGGCGAAACCGTTTCGATGCCGGGTTCAACAGTGTCGGGCCCGACTACTTTGGCACGATGGGCATTCCGTTGGTCGCGGGACGCGAGTTCACGGTGCAAGATGGCGTCGGCGCGCCGGGGGTGGTCATCGTGAATGAAGTAATCGCCGCCACCGTGTGGCCGGGGCAAGACGCCATCGGCAAGCAGGTCCGTGTGTCTGGGGTGGATGGCACGGTCGTTGGGGTGGCACGCAACGCGACGTACTACAACCTGGGCGAAGAGCCGCGGGCCCAGTTCTACATCCCCACATTGCAGGACGATGGCTTTTCGACCGCTTTCTTGGTTCGGACGGCGGGGCTGCCACTCGCATCGCTGCGATCGGTGCAAAACGAGATCAACACGCTCGATCCGAACCTCGCCGTCTCCAGAACGCTGACCATGGAGGACGCACTGGACAGTGAGATCGGCAGATATCGGGTGAGTGCGACGCTCGTCAGCCTTTTCGGATTCCTGGCATTGCTCCTGGCGACGGTCGGATTGTATGGGGTGCTGTCGTATCTCGTCGTGCAGCGAACACGCGAGATTGGGATCCGGGTTGCTCTCGGCGCTACGCGAGCAAGTGTGGGTGCGACCGTGCTAGCGCGGGGAATGAAACTCGCCGCGGCGGGAATTGTGATCGGCGTTGCCGGTGCGCTCGTGAGCGCAAAATTCGTGACCAGCTTCTTGTACGGCATCAGTCCTCGTGATCCCGTGACGTTTATCATTGTTCCAATTGTGTTGATGGCTGTCGCGTGCGTAGCCAGTTTTCTCCCGGCTCGCCGAGCGACGCTGGTGGATCCGATGGTAGCACTGCGAAGCGATTAGCGCTGTTGCGTCGGTTCCACTCTTGCGCGGCGGCGGTTCAGGCAGCAGGATTGAGCCTGAACCAACACCGTCGCGCCAACTGGGGGACAAGCAGTGCGTTATGGCAAATATGCTGTCGCAGTCGTTATTATCACGGTTGCCTATGCCAAGGCGTCGCTGGCCTTTGGGTGGTTGACGGGGATTGTTGTGGGGGCCGTTTG
>JAPULP010000231.1 GCA_027294815.1 Gemmatimonadota bacterium
TGGGTTGGCGCCTGCGGATTCACGTCTCTAAACGCGGTGACGAGATCATCTTGATACACGATATCAGACGGGATCTCTCCTTTGACGATCTTGCTGAAAATCGTGTCTTCGGTCATCCGATAGCGCCTGTTACCAGTCTCATGAGGGACTCACTGGACGCGAGCGCTTCATTATGAGGCGGCAAGCCTCGCGGCGCCAGGGCTCTCGAGATCCCACGCCCGCCACCGTCGATATTCTATTATCATATCCTCCTCGGCCGAAAACGGCACCCCAACGTCCGCCGCCATGGGCCTGTAAGGCGAAAGGACTGCGCGAGACAATGAAGGTTCGTTGAAGATCCATCGGCAGTTGATGGCGGCCGTCGGATACGTTTCCGCCGTCACGAGCGCCGCCTCAGTCGCACCTCTTGTCGCGCAGGCACAGGAAACAGGTTGGAACGACGCGCGAACAATGAGTGTCGTACGACGCGCGGTCGACCGCAGGTCCCGCCGGTTTGCCGATAGTGGACTCACGGACTACACCGCGGAAGCCCGGGGATATCTCACGTTCCTCGGCCAGTTCGGCCAGGGGTTTCCCGAACCCCCCAGGGTGGTCAAGGTCGACCAACTGGCTGTACAGCTGTTCTGGAAAGCGCCGATGCTCAGCAAACAGCGCTTGATCGGCCAACGCGATACGCTCGTACTACCCGCACAGATCGGTTACTACCGAGACCGATTTGGCATCGTGCAAAATAATTTTCCCGATCTGATTCGAATGGGAGACGGGCGCGATGTGCGCGACGTGCCCCACCCCTTGTCGCCGCGCGGCGTTGCCACCTACGAGTACGCGATCAACGATTCACTGATCCTGCGATCCCCCGAACGGGTACTCAACGTCTACGTGGTGCAAGTACGCCCACAGGACCAGTCACAACCCGGCGTCATCGGTGCCGTATACCTCGATCGGGACACCGGAGCGGTTGCACGAATGGCACTCACGTTTACGAGTCACGCCTTTCTTGACCGGCGAATCGAGCGATTGTCCGTCATACTCGAGAACGTACTCATCGACGAGTATTGGCTTCCTTCCCACCAAGAGATCGAAGTTGTCCGGCGTACCACCTGGCTCAACTTTCCGGCACGCGGCATCATCCGTGCGCGCTGGGAAGTGTGTTGTTACGACCTGAATGTTGGACTCGACACCGATGTGTTCGTTGGCGCGGAGTTTGATCGGCTGCCGCGGGCGCAATTGCAGGAATATCCCTTCCAGGGCGGAGTCGTGGACTCGCTTCCGGAGGATGTTCGATTCGCCACCGACGAAGACGCGCGGCGCGTTTTGCAGCAAGCCCAGAAACTCGTCGGGGTCGACGCGCTCAGCAGGCAGCTCCGTGGAGGGGCGTTATCGGCGGGCCAGATTTCCGATTTCCTGCGGATCAACCGCGTGGAAGGCGTCGCAATCGGTGCGGGAGGATTGGTGCGCCTCGGAAGCGGAAGCAGTATCGAGGTCGTGGGCCGCATCGGTTTTGCGGACGAATCCGTCAAAGGCCGGGTCACCGTAACCACCCTTCCGTCGACACGAACGCGACTGGAGCTGTTCGCCGAAAGAGAGCACCGTGATGTGGGTGACAGAGTGGAAACGTCTTTGTTGCGTAACAGCGTTGGGGCCGGCGCGTTCGGGCGCGACTTCACGAATCCCTATGAGACCCGAGCCGTCGGAGTAACACTCGGCTTCGCGGATGTGGGCGGCGTGCGACTAGATCTCACCGCGACGTACGAGCGGCACCAGCGACTCGTGGTCAACGCCAGCCCGCTCACCGGTTCGTTCGGTCCCGTGGTGCCCGCATGGTCGTTGCGACAGGGGAGATTGTCCGCCGGATTGGTACGTCCGGCAACCACTGCGTTTTGGGGCATGGACGTCGGCTGGCAAGCCGAATTGCGTACCGGCCTCTTCAGCGGTCAGGACACATCCATCGCTTCGTCGCAACCGTTCTACGGCCGCTTTTTCTTCGCGACGAACATGGAAAGACGAATCGGGACAAACCGCTTGTTGCTCTCGAGCACGGCGGCCGGTGTGGCCGCCGGACCCGACGTCCCCACGCAAGAGTACGTTTTCCTGGGAGGACCGGTGAGCGGGCCGGGATACGGATATCACGAGTTGACTGGTACGTTCGGTGCGACTCAGCACGTGGAGTGGCAATTTCCCTTTCCGTTTCCATCCGTCGGCCTGGGACGCTTTGGCCGGTCGCCACCCAATGCGACGTTGGCGCCATTCGCCCACGTGGCGTTCGTACACAACTCAGCGCCGTTTGCACCCCGCCGGAACGGTTTCTATCCATCGATCGGCGTCGCGGCCCAGTTCATCTTCGACATCCTCAGGATTCAAACAGCGCGGGGATTGCGCGACGGCCGCTGGACCTTCTCGATCGACGTGCATCGGCAGTTCTGGGGAATACTCTAGCCACAGAGTTCACAGAGCACACAGAGAGTTGATACTTGTTTTTGGGTCGGTCCCCGGCAAGGTCGGGGTTGCGGGGCTGGGCGATCTCTGTGTGCTCTGTGAACTCTGTGGTACACCCCTTCCCCAACCCCCGCACCAGTGGTTACGTAGAATGACTACTGTCTCGCATCGTTCAGCCGCGCGGCGGCTCCAATGGAGGATTGTCTCATGCGACTCACGAGAGTCCTGATTTGCGTAGCACTCGTCACCGTTTTGGCCGAACCGGCCGTGGCCCAGGACGGCCGGATTCAGGCCGCGGTGTCCAATATGGAATGGCGCGAAATCGGCCCCACGATCATGGGTGGGCGCGTGGCCGATCTGGCGGTCGTGGAGTCCAACCCGGCCACTTTCTACGTCGGTACCGCCACGGGCGGCGTGTGGCGCACCACGAGCAACGGGGCGAGTTGGGAATCGTTGTTCGACGGCCAATCCACGGCGTCGATCGGCGACATCACCTTGTCCCAATCGAACCCGAACCTCATCTGGGTGGGGACCGGCGAACCGCAGAACCGGCAAAGCTCTCCCTGGGGCAACGGCGTGTACAAGTCGACGGACGCGGGTCGCACGTGGCAACACATGGGTCTCGACGACACCAAGCATATCTCCCGCATCCGTATCGATCCCACGAACAACGACGTGGTGTACGTCGGCGCCGTGGGACATTTGTGGGGTCCCAACGAAGATCGCGGCGTCTTTCGCACCACGGACGGCGGGCAGACTTGGGAGAAAGTTCTCTATGTAGATGAGCATACCGGTGTGATCGACCTGGTGATGGATCCCGGCGATCCACAAACGCTGTTCGCAGCGATGTACCAGCGACGCCGCACGGGCTTTGGCTTCAATGGCGGTGGCCCCGGCAGCGGCATCTATCGCACGACCGACGGCGGAGACTCCTGGCAAGAACTCACCAACGGCCTGCCGCAGGGCATCAAGGGACGCATCGGGCTCGATATCTATCGCGGGGATGGCAACATGGTGTTCGCGCTCGTCGAGGCCGATCTGCGAGGTGGACGTGGGTTTGGGCCTCAAGCGCAACAGGACCAAGGAAACCAAGAGAACGGCGTCTACCGGTCTATGGATCGGGGCGACACATGGGAACATCTCAGCACCACCAACAACCGCCCCATGTATTACAGCCAGATCCGCGTCGATCCCAACGACCCCGACCGTATCTACCTTGGCGGATCGAACTTGTACCGGTCGAGCGACGGTGGCCACACGTTTACGTCCGACGCGTCGGCGGGGGTGCATTTGGACCACCACGCGCTGTGGATCGATCCCAATAACTCCAACCATCTGATCTTGGCGGGGGACGGCGGCGTTTCGGTAACGTGGGATCGCTCTGACACCTGGCGCCAGATACGCACCCTGCCGATCGCGCAATTCTACCAGATCGGCGTCGACATGGAGTACCCCTACCACGTGTGCGGCGGATTGCAGGACAACGGGTCGTGGTGCGCACCCAACGCCACGCAGTCGAACCAGGGGATTCGGAATCGGGATTGGTACAACGTCGGTAGCGGCGACGGTTTCTACAACCTCATCGATCCGAACGACCCGACCATTCTGTTCAACTCGTCACAGGGTGGAAACATCCGGCGGGTCAACCTGGCTGCCATGGAGCGGCGTTCGATTCGCGCGGTTCCCCGTCCTGGAGAAGACGGCGAGACGCAGAACTATCGCTTCAACTGGAACGCGCCCATCGTCATCTCGTCGCACAATTCCTCCACGATTTACCACGGCGGGAACCATCTCTTAAAGTCCACCGATCGTGGCACCACCTGGCAGGAGATCAGTCCCGATCTCACCAAGGCGATCGATCGGTCGGAGCTGGAGATCATGGGTGTACGGGAAAATCGCATGCTCTCGCGGCACGACGGCATTTCTTCGTCCGGCAACATCACGACGATCGGAGAGTCGCCGGTCAACGCCGAGCTGATCTACGTTGGCACGGACGACGGCAACGTGCAGGTAACCCGGGACGGTGGCGCAACGTGGACCGACATCACCGACCGTGTGCGCAACCTCCCCGAACGAACCTACGTCAGCAAAGTTCTCCCATCGAAGTTCGACGAGGCCACGGTGTATGCGACGTTCGACGGTCACCGGAACGACGACTACTCCGCCTACGCGTATGTGAGCGAGGACTACGGTCGCCACTGGCGTGAGATCACGAACGGCCTACCCGACGGTTGGTCAGTGAACGTCATCACCGAACATCCGCAGAATCGGAATTTGCTGTTCTTGGGCAACGAAATCGGCGTGTATTTCTCCATCGATCGCGGAGAGAATTGGGTACGCCTCAAGAACAACCTGCCGACGGTCCCGGTCGACGACATCGTCGTACATCCGCGTGAGAACGATCTCGTGCTTGGCACGCACGGCAGAGGCGTGTGGATCATGACGGACATCACGCCTCTGGAGAAGTTGACCGACCAGGTGCTCGCCTCGGCGGCACATCTC
>JAPULP010000232.1 GCA_027294815.1 Gemmatimonadota bacterium
GAGAAGAACGGACGAGCGGCTTCACCCGCCACGCATCTGGCCAACCGCGTCTTACCCGTCCCGGGTGGTCCCACCAGCAACACACCCTTGGGGAGCCGGCCGCCCAGCCGCTGGTATTTCGGGGGATCCTTCAGAAACTCGATGATTTCCTGCAGCTCGCCTTTGGCTTCGTCGGCGCCCGCGACGTCCGCAAACGTCTGCTTCGGGGTATCACCCGTGAGGAGTTTGGCCTTGGAACGTCCGAACTGGAACGCACGGTTGCCACCCTGTTGGACCTGCCGGAAAAAGAAGATCCACAGGCCGATCAGAATGATCCACGGCAGCATATTCAGGAAAATGGTCCCAAACGACGGCCGCGGAATCTTTCCGGTGATCTCGACTTCCTCCTCTTCGAGCCGGACCAGCAACTGCTCGGAGTCTTGGATCGGGAGCACGACGCTGAACTCCTGAACGCTACGGCCTTCCATCACGATCGCGCGTTTGAAATCACCCTCCACAAACTTACCGTCGGTCATCTCGACGGTTGCAACGTTGCCGTCATCCAACTGTGCGCGAAACGTCGTGTAGGGGATTTCCTGGTGGTCGTCCCGTCTTGAAACGGTCATTTGATAGAACGCCACCGACAGGAGCACGATGAGCATCCAGAACACCAGATTCTTGCTCGTCGAGTTCCAGTTCAATTTGCCCTTCGGTGGCGTAGATCGGTCAGCCATTCGCTATTCCTCAATAGTCCCTATATGCGGCAAGTGCCGAAAGTCTTCTGCGTGATCCAAACCATAGCCCACCAAGAACGCGTGGGGTGCATCGAACCCGACAAATCGCGGCTCGACCTCCAGATGCGGGGCCCTCCGTTTGTGAAGCAACGTGCACGCCGCGAGGCTCTTCGGGTGCCGCTTACGTATCGAACGACAAACATGATTCAGCGTGTTCCCAGAATCGACGATGTCATCGACGACCAGGATGTGCCTCCCCGCTAGCTGGGTCTCCGGATCATATAACAAACGTACCGCCCCCGACGAGACCTTCCCAGTGCCGTAGGACACGGCGACGAGAAAATCCACTCTGTGCGGCCTCGAGATCTTCCTGACCAAATCGGCGACGAAGATGAAACTGCCCTTCAGCAGACCGATGACGAGGAGCTCCTCACCGTCGTAATAGCCAGCTATCTCGCTGCCCAACTCCGCAACGCGCCGCGCGATCGTCTGCTCGTCGAACACCACACGGGCGATCTCCCGTCCCACTCAGGGTGCCTCATCGGGCGCGACTTCGAGCAGAATCGCGGCATCACCCTCCGCCGGCACGGCCACGCCGGACCGGCAGATGCCCGGTAACCAAATGACGCTTTCGCCACGGGTGAGCAATGGGAACGATCGCCGCTGCGAACGCGGAATCCGCTGCTCCATCAGGACGCGACTTACCCTGCGGTGACCGACACCTCCCAATGGCATGATCCGGTCGCCCGGCTCCAATCCGCGGACTTCGCCCGGCCCTTCGGTCACCCACGTGACGGCCGCATCTCGCGCCGGCGTGCCGGCGCGGCCACGGCGCCAGCGAATCTCCCACTTCCCCCATTTTACGCGCCCGTCGTCGCCGTCGCCCCAGCGCACTGTTGTACGGTCGGAGGCCACCTCACGTTCCTTTAATATAAAGATCCGCAGCCTCCCGAACGCCGTTTCTGCCACCCAATGCTGTCCCAACTCGAATCGCTTGCCGCTCGCAGCGCGACGCGCAAACGACCAAAGCCTGGCGGCCCGACGCGGCCCGACGACGCAGCCGGCTTCCCGGGCCGCCGCGCGGAGGAGTGCCTGGGCCAGGGGCCCGTCGTAGCGAAGCAGCCCGGCTCGGTCCACCTCGGCCACACCGTGTGCCATTTGGAAATCGACATCGGGGAGCGCGCGCAACGCGACCGCCCATGCCGCTCGGTCGTCGGCCGCATGGCGGGCAACATCCAATAGGTGGCCTTCCACCTCGTCACCAAACCGATCGCGAACCACCGGCAACAGCTTGCCGCGAATCCACGAACGGTGGTGCCGCAAATCGACGTTGGCCGGATCGGCGTGCGCCGGGTGACCCTTTCCCGACTCGTTGAGCCAACCCTCCAGCTCCGCCTTTCGGAACGGCAACAGCGGTCTCACCAACCCGTCGGGTCCAACCGGCGCAATGCCGGCCAGCCCAGCCAAGCCCGTGCCCCGAAAGAGTCTGAACAGCACCGTTTCGACCTGATCGTCAGCGTGATGGGCGGTGAGGAGATACCGCGCGCCGAGCCTTTTCTGCCAATCCCGCAACTCCCCATAGCGGGCCCGTCTGGCCTGCGTTTCCGACGCGTCCGCCCCCAACCGCAGCACCGACAGATATCCTCGAAGCTCGTATTGCACCGCCAACCCCAGCACCTGCTCGGCCACGTCGGGACTCTCTTCCGCAATACCGTGATCGACATGCACGACGGCCAAGCGCAGCCCGAGACCGGGACCCACGCGAGCCATGAGATCGAGCATGGCGACCGAGTCCGGGCCTCCGCTCACGGCAAGCAACGCGAGGCCGGGGTCGGGGAAGAGGCCAGACGCGTGGACGTGGTTCACGAGACGGGAGGCTAGGTTGTTGTCTTGCATATGGGCGAAAGATAGGGGGAGAGCAGGAGAGGCAGGAGAGGCGGGAGAGGCAGGAGAGGCAGGAGAGGCAGAGGGGGATGAGATTCTAGATTCTAGGAATGTAGATTCTAGATTGGGCGGTCGAAATCTGAAATCTGAAATCTCGAATCTAGAATCTGCAATCTGAAATCGGGCGAAGCCCGCTAGTCGTGTCTCGGCTTCGCCTTCTTCCGGGCTTCGGAGAGATACGCCGGTTTCACGTCGAGCAGATGGCACAACTTCCGCATGAGGTAGGTCTCGTGCTGGGCGACGACGCCGTCGGCGTAGACGAGTCCCCACATCGTTTCGAGCAATACCGTCTTTTGCGCGAGGGAATAGCTCTCGGTGATGAGGCGGGTAAACCGGTGCAAGTCGACGCCGCGACGACGCTCCCCGTCGGCGAACTCGATGAGCTGCTGTGCCGTTTCGGGTTCCAATCCGAAGTGGCGCTGTACCGCGTTTTCTAGATGCGCCCGTTCCGAATCGGCGAACTCGTCGTCGGCGTACGCGATCTCGAGCAGCAGGGCGCAGGCGGCGACTTGGAGTGAAGGGTGACCCGCGGTGGACTCCCCACTCTCGTCAGCGGCCTCGGGGGCCGTCATTTTGTCGGAGAAAAACGACTTTAGCGCATCGAGCATTCTGATATAGGTCTAAGGTTTTAGGTTTTGGGTTACTGGCTACTGGCCACTATTCAATTGCACTACGTCCTCAAAGCTCTTTCGCTTCAAGTCCGGGACCATGGCGCCCTCGGCAGGATACCCCACCGGAAAGAGAATATACGGCTTTTCGTTTGGTGGCCGGTTCAACAGTTCCGACAGGAACCCCATCGGGCTCGGCGTGTGCGTCAATGTCACCAACCCCATCGTGTGGAGCGCGACGATGAACAGGCCGCAAGCAATTCCTACACTCTCGTTCACGTAATAGTTCGTGATCTTGTCACTTGCTTCATCTACACCGTACGACTCTTTGAACACCACCACGAGATACGGCGC
This sequence comes from Gemmatimonadota bacterium, assembly GCA_027294815.1. Lineage (GTDB taxonomy): Bacteria > Gemmatimonadota > Gemmatimonadetes > Gemmatimonadales > GWC2-71-9 > B3T1B10. Next base: position 3,620 of record JAPULP010000232.1, read on the forward strand.
ATCCTCCAAGAAGGGTTTGTCGCCGGTGGTTCCCAGCGGTTCGAGTGCTTGGAGCCATTCGGGAGGAAAGCGGTTGTCGTAGTTCTCTCGTTCCTCTTCTTCTGCGGCTTCGCGAATGGCCTTCTTGAGGCCGGGATCGTCGACGAGGACGAACCGCCAAGGTTGGCGGTGGGCGCCCGATGGGGCCGAGGCCGCTGCCTTGATGGCCAGCTCGAGGCACTCTCGTGGCGGGGCCTCGGTCGAGAAATCGCGAACGGAGCGGCGCCGGTTCATCCGTTCGTAGAACTCGCGTCCCCGCGCAACCGATTCGTCGGGAGACGCGCGCTCGGCTTTGTAGAGGACGAATTTGTACGATGTGGCGGCCATAGGAGCTCCTGGGGCGAACTTGGATTCTAGGGTGGTGGGCCATCTGCGGCAAACGGTATACTCAGGCGGGCAGGCAGACGGGTGGAGAGGGGGGCGGGGCGGGCCCGTCGGGGGACGGGTGCGGGGTGGGGTGGCGGTCTATTCGTAATAGCTAAGAGAGGATCGATGACTCGACTTTCACTTCGCATTTTCGTCGTCGGGGCGATGGCTTTGCCGGCGAGCGGTGCGGCACAAAGGGTTACCTACGACATCGCCATCGTCGGTGGTCGGGTGATCGATCCGGCGAACGATCTCGACGCGGTGCGGACGGTGGCTATCCTGGGAGATCGGATCGCTGCCATCACGGACGGTCCGGTCGACGCACGCCAAATAATCGATGCGAGCGGGCGCGTCGTGGCGCCGGGATTCATCGACCTCCTGGCCAGCTATCCCAACGACGACCAGGCGGGGATGTACAAGGTCACCGACGGGGTCACGACCATCGTCTCGATGCACGGCGGGCCCATCGATGTGGAGAGATGGTATCGCGAACGAGAGACGGCGGGCGCGTATATCAATTTCGGCGCGACGATCGGGCACGCTGCGTTGCGGCGCGCCGCCGGTGTAGGCGGCCAGAACGAAGCCGCGACCGAAGAACAGGTCTTGGAGATGGTCAGGATGGCGAGGGTCGCCATCAACCAGGGGGCCGTGGGCATCGGGTTCGGCGTGCAATACGTGCCGGGCGCGTCGCGCGAGGAAGTGCTCCGGTTGTTTGCCGTGTGCGCCGAGCTGCGCGTGCCCTGCCACCTCCACATTCGGTACCTCGGCCCCAGCCCACAGGACAACAATTCGCTCGCGGCCATCGAAGAAGTCATCGCGGCGGCCGCGGTGACCGGCGCCTCCGCCCAAATCGTGCACATCGGATCCATCGCGAGCCGGTCGATGCGAACCGCGCTCTGGATGCTGGACGGCGCGCGCCGCAACGGCGTCGATGTCATGGCCGACGTGTATCCCTACGGCGCCGGCTCGACCGGTTTGAGCTCAGCAGTGTTCGATCCGGGTTGGCAGGAACGCATGGGTGGAATCACCTATCGCGACATCGAGCTGACGCGAAACGGTGAGCGGCTGACGGAACGCACGTTCGAGGAGTATCGCACGCAGGACACGCTCTCCGTCATCGTCCACTTCATTCCGGAAGAAGCGATCGAGATGGCGCTGGCCCATCCCCTCGTCATGGTCGCCAGCGACGGCGTCATCCGCAACGGCAGGGGACACCCGCGGGGCGCGGGCACGTACTCCCGCGTGCTGGGCCGGTACGTTCGCGAGCGGAGCGCGCTGTCCCTTCCGGAGGCGATCCGCAAGATGACCGTGCTTCCGGCCAGCCGGCTCGAGCAATCGGTGCCGTCCATGATTCGGAAGGGCCGCCTCAACCCCGGCGCCGATGCCGACGTGGTCGTGTTCGATCCCGATCGGGTGAACGATCGCGCCACGTACCAGAATCCGATGCAGGCGAGCGACGGCATCGACTTCGTGCTGGTAGCGGGCGAGGTCGTGGTGCGCGACGGTCGCCTGCAGGAAGGGGTGAAGGCGGGAAGGGCGGTGCGGCGGGGGCGGCACTAAGTACCGCGGTAGGGCGGTAGGGCGGTAGGGCGGTATGCCGCCCCTGTCCGCGGCTTGCTGCGCAGCCGCGCTCCGGCGGGCAGTCCGGCGCAGGAGATCGACGACGGCTAAAGCCGCCGCTCGGCTATCTGTCGCTGAAAGCGACGTTCGCCGTCGTCAGTTTACTGACAGACTGCCGAGCCGCGAGTTTACTCGTGGTAACGAAAGGACGACCCCACCTCAGTTCACGCGTTCGAAGCGCACCTCACGCGCCCGGCCATTGGACATGTAGAAGCCGATCACATGCCCATTGCGGTCCCGCTCAAACGACACCTCCATGCCGCCCCCGGCGAACGTGTCCACGGCGCGGGGGTTGAGGTTGCCGTCGTCCATCCTCCGCTGCTGAAGCACGAGCCGGTCTTCCTCCAGCGTGACCGTGTAGAAGGTCTCGATTTCCTCACTGAAGTAGCGACCGACAAAAGCGCCGAGGTCCTCCACTGTGGGAGCCCACTCCTCCTCAGAGTCGTCGGCGAGGCGCGTCGCTCGGTTTTCTCCTCCTCCCTGACGCATCGTAAGTGCGTCGACCTCACCATCGGCGTTGCGGTGGAACGTGACTGAGGCTTCCACCACGATGAGGGCGAAGCTCGAGTCGGATGTCGGGACGATCTCGAGTCGGCCCTGTCCGGTCGCCTGGGTGTAGAGCGTGTCACCCTCCCGAGAGTAGGTGAGGATGAAGTTCGGATTGGCGTCCAGTGCGTATCGGCCGACGAACTCATCAAATGCCTCCGGGTCGTACTTGGACGCATCGAACTCACTCTCCTCGTCATCCGCGACCGACTCTTCGGGCTCCATGTAGTCCCCGAAGAACGCCTCGGCCAGGCGGAACGCGATGGATCCGCTGAAGGATGCGTTATTGCTTTGGGTCGTGATGCCGGCGCCAATCTCAGGGTAGTAGGCCAACATCGAGCGGTGAGCTACGTCCGCACCCCCGTGGCTCACGCGCGTCAGTCCCCGGTGCTCCCCGATGCTGAGGCCAAGACCATATCCGGTGGTGTCCCCGTTGCTGAGCACGTACGAGGTCATCATCTGTTCGAAGATCTCCTTGCTGCCCACTTTGGCGCTCGAGAAATTTTCGACCCACTTCTGGAGGTCGCCGACCGTGGTGTAGATCCCACCGGCGCCGATGGCCCCACCCAGGTCGTTGATTTCCCGATAGGTACCGTCATCCGCGGGAGTGTAGCCCACGGCCCTTCCTTCGACGATGTGCTCGGGGCTTGGCCTGACCATGGTTTGGGTCATGCCGATGGGCCCGAAGACGTTCTCCGCCATGAACTCGTGGAACGCCATGCCGGATTTCCGCTCCACGATGACCGCGGCCAACCCGAAGGCGGTGTTGTTGTAATTCCACTCTGATCCGGGTGCGTTCTGAAGCGCGGGCTGACGCTGGACG
>JAPULP010000233.1 GCA_027294815.1 Gemmatimonadota bacterium
GTGAGCGTCGTATCGTTGCGCCAGAAGACGTCGTCGAAAGCGACGGGTAACTCCACGTCCGGACCCATCGGCGCAAAGAACAGGATCGTCCCGCCGCGATCGACTGATGCAAACGCCTGATCGATCGCTGGCCGAGCACCGGTGGTTGCAATCACAAAATCCACGCCGCGGCCAACCGAGTCGCGGACGAGTTCGGGAACGTTGTCACGCGCGTCGAACACCGCGTCGGCCCCCAGCTTTTCCGCAACCGCACGCCGCGCGGGCTCGGGATCGGTCATGAACACCTTCGCGGCGCCACGAGCACGTGCCGCAAAGAGGTGCAGGCACCCCGATACGCCGGAGCCGAGGATCAGCACGTTGCTTCCCTCGCCCAGGTTGATCTTTCGCTGACCGCGCAACGCGCACCCGAATGGCTCGACACAACTGGCGGCGTTGTCGGACACGTTGTCGGGAACGCTCAACGTTCCCCGATCGACATTGACCGCGGGCACGCGAATGAAATCGGCGAAGCCGCCGGGATCCCAATTCGTCGTGCGGATCAGCTCGCACATGGTCTCGCGGCCGCTCTTGCAGTAGTCACACTCGAAACAGGGGACGTGGTGTGTCGAAACGATCCGGTCGCCTTCGGCGAAACCGGACACGCCTTTGCCAGTTTGAACAACCCTGCCGGCCACCTCGTGGCCGAGCACGAGTGGGGCTCGTGGCAGGCGATACCACTCGAGGAGGTCGCTGCCGCAAATGCCGCTGGCGTGCACCTGCAACAAGAGTTCGCCCTCCCCTATAGAAGGAAGAGGGCGAGTCTCGAGTCTCAGGTCGCGGTTGTTGTACCACAGCGCAACACGGTTGTCAGCGGGCAACGCCATGTGTCTTAGGCAGGTTGTGTTTCGCCGGCGTGCTTCAACTCCTGGAGCATGTCGTTGGCTTCTGTTGGGCTCGCACCGTCGTGGACGATTGCGCGGACCGAGCGAATCATCGGAACCGGATAATCCGACTGCCACACGTTACGTCCCATGTCCACACCCACGGCACCCTGCTGAATCGCCATGTGCACGAGGTTCAGCGCGTCGAGATCGGTTTCGAGCTTGGGACCGCCGGCAATCACGGTGGGTATCGGGCACGACGCGGTGACCTTCTCGAATTCGTCGCAGTAGTACGTCTTCACGAAGTGCGCACCCAACTCCGCGACGATGCGGCAGCAAAGACCCAGGTAGCGCGCGTCGCGCTTCTCGAGCTCCTTGCCGACGGCGGTAACGCCGAGTACCGGCATCCCCACTTCGATACTCTCGTCGACGAGCTTCGCGAGGTTGGCCAGCGTTTGATGTTCGTATGCACTCCCAACGAACACCGAGATGGCCACGGCGGCGGCATTGACACGCACCGCGTCGGCAACGGAAGTCGTGAGCGTCTCGTTGGCGAGGTTCTCGCCGACGACGCTCGAGCCGCCCGAAACGCGCAGCACGATCGGAAGATCCTCGGCCGGCGAAATGCAGTTGCGCAATACACCGCGCGTGATCATCAGCGCGTCGGCATACGGAATCAGCGGGTCCACCGTCTCGCCCGGCTTTTCCAGCTTGCTGATCGGCCCGAGAAAATAGCCGTGATCCACCGCGAGCATGACCGTGCGGTTGTCCGCCGGCTTGATGATGCGGTTTAGTCTATTCTGCAAACCCCAGTCCATTGGTCGCTCCGTATCGAGTCAAGGTGCGAAATGTAGCGCGTGGAAAGGGGCTGCGTCGAGGCGAATAAGGGTGAGCAGGGAGCAGGGAGCAGGGACCAGGCCACCCATCTTCTAGACCCTACCGGCGCGATAGGGACTGAGCAGGGTCTCGAGTGCATCTCGGATTGTCTCTCGCGCCGTGCCCTCACGGTGAATGGCCCAGTTGATGAGCGCACCCCCGGCGATGGCGTCCACCGCAACGGAAAGCCGGTCGGTATCGCACTCCACTAGTTCGTCCGCCATGATCGCCTCGTCCAGCAGCTCAACGATCCCGGTTCGATTCGCGACCGCGTTTGCGAGGGCGAGTTCGTGAAACTCCGGATCCGTCAAATCGATCTGTAGGAACGCCAGATGGTTGGATAGCTCCTCGGGGGTCGGAGCCATGTTGGCCATGTCCTCCATCCCACGGGTGAGCGCTTCGAGCGGCGAGCTGGTCTTGCGGCGCGCGGCCGCGAAACAGGACTCGGATGGCTCGACTCCGCGGCCCGCCACGGCAAGCATGAGGTCGCGCTTGGAGCCAAACCGCTGTACCAGCGTCGCCGCCGAAATGCCCGCCTCGCGACCCACCTCGGCAAGTGTGAAGCCGGTCGGGCCCAATCGCGCGATAACGCGGGTAGCGGCTTCGATGATCTCGGCGTCGGACGCCAATCGGGGTCTGGGTGACATGGGGTTGAATATAAACGAACATTCATTTATAATCAACGGCCACTCGATGGAGGACCCCATGGCAACGAGACCTTTAGAAGGAAAGATCGCGGTGGTGGCCGGCGCCACCCGCGGCGCCGGTCGTGGCATCGCCTGCGAGTTGGGCGAGGCCGGGGCAACCGTGTACTGCACAGGGCGGAGCGTGCGCGGCCGGCCGGCCTCCGGCAAGAACCGTCCGGAGACCATCGAGGAGACCGCCGAAATGGTCACGACGCGCGGTGGCGTCGGCATCCACATGCAAGTCGATCATACCGTACCCGATCAGGTCGAAGCGCTGTTCGAGCGCATCAAGTCGGAGCAACCCGGCATCGACATCCTGATCAACGACGTATGGGGTGGCGACGCACTCACCGAGTGGGGCAAGACATTTTGGAAACACTCACTCGATAAGGGACTGCTCATGATCGAGCGTGCGGTGCACTCGCACATCATCACCAGTCACTTCGGTGTCCCATTGATGCTCGACCGCCCGAGTGGCCTGATCGTGGAGATCACCGACGGCAATTTCTACGGGTACCGGGGGAATTTCTTCTACGACTTCGTGAAGACGTCCGTCATCCGGCTCGCGTTTTCGATGGCTCGCGAACTGCGCAAGACGAATGTCAGCGCGGTCGCAGTGACGCCAGGGTTTCTTCGTTCGGAGATGATGTTGGACCATTTCGGCGTTACGGAGGCGAACTGGCAGGACGGTGCGAAGAAAGATGCGAACTTCATGATGTCTGAAACGCCGTTCTTTGTCGGCCGCGCCGTCGCGGCGTTGGCGGCCGACCCAGGCGTGTCGGAGAAAACCGGTCGCGTATACAGTTCCTGGGATTTGTCCGACGAATACGGTTTCACGGATGTCGACGGCCGGCAACCTCACTGGGGGAGACACTTCGAGAAAACATATGGGCGCAGGATCAAGAACTGCGATGACTCTTTTTACGAGTATTGGTTCGACGATCCGATGGAGTCGGTGTTGGGGGATTGGCCGTAATGACCAGGCCTGCCTCCGGGGTCTTCCGACCCCAATGCCTTTCGGTTCGATTACCAAGGCTATGACAATGATGCGGGTTTATCCGGTTTCTCTCGTGTGCCTAGGTGTGGCGATCGCGTGCCAGCCCTCTTCTTCCCAACTCACCGAGTCGCACCGCAGCGCGATCGAAGACAGCGTGCGGCAGTTTCTGACCGAGTTCGCCGACCAGACCAGCACCGGGGATCTCACCGCTCTCATCCCGTACTATGCGAACGAGTCTGGGTTTCACTGGATGGAGAACGGAGCCTTATCGTACCCTTCATACGATTCAGTCACAGCCACATTGAGGCGGATCGCTCCGACAATCGCAGAGAGCCGCTTCGAGTTCGAAGAACTGAGGGTTGTTGCATTGGCTCCGGGTACGGCATCACTCAGCATGTTATTTCGGCAATTCTTCACCGACACGTCCGGCTTCGCGTTTGATTTCGGTGGTGCGATGACGCTCATTGCGGTTCACCGAGACGACGGCTGGAAGTTCATCAGCGGGCACGTATCTGAGCCGGTGCAATCCGGCCGATAACAAGCGCCCAGCTCGCACGATAGTGGAACAGGCTATCCCACACCCGGACAAACCCGCGACATCACTCGTCCGGCACACCCCCCTAACCAATTGATAACACGCAACTTAGAATACCCATGCACCGGGCACGCGTGTTGCAACGCTAACGACTAATTTTCACGTATCACCGCCAATCGATATAGATGACCAAGAACAACCACACCCCCCGCATCCTCATTGCCGACGACCAGCCGGACGTGCTCCAGGCGTTGCGTCTCCTTCTAAAAGGAGAGGGCATGAGCGCCGATACGGTCTCCTCCCCCTCCGACGTCATGGGCGCGGTCGAGACGAGCGAGTACGACCTGATCCTGATGGACATGAACTACACGCGGGACACGACTTCCGGGCAGGAAGGGTTCGATCTGCTCAAAAAGATCCAGCGACTGGACGGCACGCTTCCGATCGTCGTGATGACCGCATGGAGCAGCGTGGAAGGTGCGGTGGAGGCGATGCGTCGCGGCGCAAAGGACTATGTCGAAAAGCCGTGGGACGACGGACGCATCCTCGCGACCATTCTGACGCAGATGGAACTCGGTCGCGCGTTGCGCAAGACCCAGCGGCTCGAAGACGAAAACCGCCGTCTCCGACAAGACGGTCTGCCGGACATGATCGCCGGGTCCAAGGTGATGCAACCGGTCCTCAAGCTCATGGAGCGGGTCGCCCCGTCGGACGCGAACGTCCTGATCACCGGTGAGCACGGTACCGGAAAAGAAGTCGCGGCCCAATGGATTCACGCCGCCTCCGAGCGGGCCAACAACCCCTTGGTAACCGTCAACGCAGGGGGGTTGTCGGAAGGCGTGTTCGAAAGCGAGGTGTTCGGCCACGTGCGTGGTGCGTTTACCGACGCGAAGAGCGATCGCGTGGGATGCTTCGAATTGGCGGACGGCGGCACGTTGTTCATGGACGAAATCGCCAACGTCGGGATGAAAGAACAGGCCAAGTTGTTACGTGTGATCGAGACGGGTGAGCTGCAACGCGTCGGTTCTTCCAAAATGCGTCGCGTTGACGTCCGGATGATCTCGGCTACGAACACCGAGATTCCCAAGGAAGTCGAACAAGGACGGTTTCGTGAAGACCTGCTGTATCGATTGAACACGGTCGAGATTCAATTGCCGGCGTTGCGTGAACGTCGCGAAGACATTCCCGCACTGGCGGTGTACTTCCTCGACAGGTTGTCCAATCGGTACAGAAAAGGACTCGAGTTCGACACCGGCGCCATGCAAGCGCTCTCCAACCATCGCTGGCCCGGCAACATTCGAGAGCTTGCGCACGTGGTCGAACGTTCCATTCTCATGGCGGCGAACGACAAGATCACCACCGCCGATCTCGG
>JAPULP010000234.1 GCA_027294815.1 Gemmatimonadota bacterium
TCCAGGTACGCCACCGGTCGGTGCACGATGATGGGCATGCGAACCTCTGTCCCAAAACCCCGAGCGATTACTTCGGTGGTTCCGGCCGTTACGCCGATAACCACACCATTTGTCGACACGATCGCCACGTTGGGGTTCGTCGTCGCCCACTGAAGTGCTGTATTCGTGATTGGCCGGTTGTTTTGCGACGGGACTACGACAGTCAGCGATTCCGACTCGGCCGGCGGCAATGCAAGCAGGTCCCGGCGAAACCGGAATACCTCTGTCGTAACGGTGACGATCACCCGAGCCACGAGACCCGGGCCCGCGTTCGCCTCGAGAACGCCGCTGCCATTGGTAATGCCCACGACCACACCCTGCTGGTCGACATTGGCCACCTGCGGACTCAGCGACCTCCACGACACGCGGCTGCACGCCGCGGGGGCACCGTCCGCGCGCATGAAGCGCGTCTCCAGCGCCATCGATTCGGTCACCAGAAGCTGAACGGGGTTCGGGAGAACCTGGAGCTGCGTGGGATTTCCCGTACCTGCCAGGCTACATCCCCGCGTCACGTTCACGGTGACAAATTCCTGGATGGTGCCAACCTGCACGCTCACACGAGTCGCGCCTTCGGCGACTCCAACGACGGTAGCGATGTTGGGCGTGGCCGGGCTAAAGTCTACACGCACCACGTTGGGCGCGGTCGATACCCATATGAATTGGGCGGCCGGAACGACGTTTCCCCTGCTATCGTACGCGGTAACCAGCAAGCTCGCGCTTTCCCCCACACCAACCTCCACAGCCAATGGCGCAACCTGAAGCGATGCCACAGCCTGGGCCGAAGCTGCTTGCGGAAGCGAGAGGAGAAGTGTTAGTGGAGCGGCGAAAGCCGCTTTGCGGTTCAGCATGACACCAAGCGCATCGCTGGGGTTACGGCAGCGTAAATCCAACTGCCACTTTGAGATAACCCGTCAACGTACAGTCAACGGTGAGGCACTGTCAAGCCAGAGAAAATGGGACGTTCCGACCTGTTTGCCTCTCGAAAGAATTCGCGGCGCGGCTACCTCTTGCGCCCGGCTTATTCCGAGGCGACCTATACCACCCCGGAGCATCGTGGCGGAGCACGTCCTGCTCTGTTTCCACTCCCACGCAATCCACGGAACAACCGGGCTCGTATGACCTTTTGCTCACTAATTCATAAGCGTATCGCAGCGTTCGCGTATGTGTTGCTAGTCACAACGACCGCATGTGAACCGGGGGCAGGGAAGGTAGTCTACGTCGGCGGTACACTTTGGAACGGGACCGGCGTGCCTCCCATTCTCGATGCCGTGGTCATCGTCGCGGACGGACACATCGAGGCGGCCGGTCCCCCCGACGTCGTGACCATCCCACGCGGGGCTGAGGTGCGGCGCGTCGACGGGCGCTGGCTCATCCCCGGCCTCATCGACGCCCACGCTCATGTGGAGCGTTGGATGATGCCGGCCCTGCTCACCCACGGTGTCACCACCGTGCGGGGCGCGGGCGGTGAGCTGGACAGCGTGGTAGCTCTGCGCGACGACGCCCTTTTGGGTTCGACGTTGGCTCCGCGGCTGTTCATTTCGGGGGCGGCGATCGACGCGGCGCCGGCCAACCCCCCCGACGTTGGCGTGAGCAACGCGACCGACGGGCGCCGGGCGATAGATCAACTCGTGCTGGTCGACGCCACACAGGCGATCATCTCCCCGAAGATGACGGAAGCGTTGTTTGGACCGCTGGCCGACGAAGCGAAATCCTTGTTGTTGCCCATTGCCGGCAACTTGGGACGGATCGACGCGATCACCGCCGCCGCCGCGGGTGTCACGGCCATAGAGCATCTGAGCGGAATCGTCGAAGCATCGGTGACCAACCCCAGCGCCTACTTCCGCGCGCACAGCAACCTCGCTGCCGGCCGGAAGATGGTGATGCAGGGATGGACCACACTCGATTCCGCGCGGATCGACCGTACCGCTAGAGCGCTCGCTGATGCGGGAGTCGTCATCATTCCGACTCTGCATTACCTCGAGGTATTTTCCCGGCTGCGCGATCAGCGATACATCGACTCGCTTGACCTCCCGCCGGTGCCCGAAGCGATCCGCAACGGTTGGGATATTGCGCGCCTTGTTCGTGCCGCGCGCATGACCGGGCGCGATTTTACGACGTTCCGACGCGCGCGTCCGCGACAGAATCTCTTCGTACGCCGCTTCCGCGCCAGCGGCGGGGTCATCGCGGCGGGCAGCAACGCTCCCCAAATGCTCATGGCACCTGGTGCCGCTTTGCACGCCGAAATGGCACAGCTTGCTGATGCGGGACTGACTCCGAAAGACGCGCTGCTGGCCGCCACGCGCGACGCCGCCCGGTTGCTTGGTGTGGATTCGATCGGCACGATCGAGGCGGGCTCGGTCGCCGATTTCATCGTGCTGACCGCAGATCCGTTGGACGACATCACGAACACGACAGCAATCGAATTCATCGTCTTCAAAGGGGAGCGCTACTATCCGGAAGACTTCGGGCAGTGACCATTGGACTTCGGAGGGCCCGAGGTAATGTGCTGATTCATGCCGATGAAAGCTGTCTCGGTAACCAGAACGAAGGTCCCAGCCCCGGAGGCGCAGGCGCCTTGATCGAGTTCACGGCCAACGGAAACCCAACGCGGCGGGATTTTTGTCTCTGTTCTGCGAGTACCACGAACAATCGAATGGCGCTCACCGGCGCCATCGAACTGCTCAAGCTGCTCGACGAATCCGGCCACGTGGGATACTGCTCCGACTCGCAATACCTCGTCAAGGGCATCACTGAGTGGGTATTCAACTGGGAGAGGCGAGGTTGGAAGCGTAAGGGAGGGGCCGTGGAAAACCTCGAGCTATGGCAGGAACTGCGGCGCGTCACTCGGCACCGCGAGGTTGCATGGCAGTGGGTGCGAGGTCACGCCGGTCACGTGAAAAATGAATACGCCGACCACCTAGCGGTTCGTGCCGCCGCCGATCAAATGGCCAGCGGCGGCCTAACACCTTCCGAGTTCGGATCGTGGCTTGCGCAACAGCAATCCCGGGGCAAGTTCTCGGGATACGATCCCGACCAGGACCTCGAACAACTCGCAGGAGACCAATCGACACTCGTATGACCACCTGTAAAGATCAGGTACCGGAAAACACACATCCGCTCAACCAGGATGATGACGGCGCGGCCCTGGACACGTCGCGCATTCCGCTGTACGAAGTCTACATGCGAATGGCGGAGGAGCTTGCAAAGCGATCCACCTGCGCGCGGCTACAGGTTGGCACCGTCGTGACCGATGCGAAGCTAGAGAATGTGCTCGCCATTGGTTACAACGGAAACGCCAAGGGCTTGCCCAACCGATGCGACTCGACGGTCCCCGGAAATTGCGGTTGCATTCACTCCGAGGTGAATGCGCTGGTCAAGGCGCCGGGTGCGGTGAAGGACAAAGTGGTTTTCGTGACCAATAGCCCTTGCGTGATGTGCGCCAAGCTAATGATCAATTCGGGAGTGACTCACGTATTCTACCGTATGGCTTACCGTGATCCGAGCGGCATTGAGCTGCTGGCAAACGCCGGCGTGACACCCGTTCTCTACAGTCGTTGGAAAGACGAGTGGAGGTAGTGTGGCGGCGATAGACGAGGTCGAACGTTTCTTCAGACATCTGATCGACGTGCTTTTGGAATCGGACCCGGATCGCCTCAAACATCCGATTCAGGTTTCGGAGATTTATCAGAGCATCCTGCCGTATCGACACCATCGGTCCGCCCTGGGCTTCGACACCAACGAAGACTACGAGATGGCCGTGCTGCGTTTCCTGTCAGGTGACGGTGGGTTCGCTTCACTCGACCCACCGGAAGCGCAGGAGGCTTTGGCCCAGGAGGCTCGGTCGATCAATCCCAACCCGGGCGCGTTCCGGGAGTATGCGGCCGCAAGAATCTTCTTGAACACGGGCGCGGTTCGGACGGTCACCGAGGCGCAAGAAGCGTATGCTCCTCCCCACGATGCCGAAGACGATCAAGACCTGCCACAAGAGCTTTCTCCCGAAGAGCGCAGCCCCTTCGCGCCGGAACGAGACGTCTTCAATCTCACCACGGCCGAAATGCCGGCGGTTGAGGACGAACCCGACATCACGACGCCGCTCGCGGAAGGCGTCCCGTTCGCCGGAAAGGCGTGCGTGTATTGTGGCGAACAACTTCCGAGCGGCCGCGTGGTCAAGTTCTGCCCGTTCTGCGGACGCGACCTCCGGATGATTGAATGTCCTTCGTGTGGATCCGAGCTCGAGGCCGGTTGGCGGTACTGCCTCACCTGCGGCGACACAATCGGAACGTAATTCGTTGGATCGCCGTATCTCAGTCGCCGTCATCGGAGGCGACGGCATCGGGCCCGAAGTCGTCGCCACCGCGATTCCAATCATAGAGGCCGCCGCCGGACGGCACGGCGCCGCAATGGTGTGGGAGCATCTGCCCCACGGGGCAAGTCACTACCTCGATACCGGCGAGACCCTTTCCGACAATGTCTACGAACATCTCCGGGACGACGTGGATGCAATCTTCCTCGGCGCGCTCGGCGACCCGCGTGTCCCCGACAACGAACACGCGCGTGACATCCTCCTGGGACTGAGGTTCCGGCTCGACCTCTACATCAACTTTCGGCCGTGCACGTTGCTGCATCCGGATTTGTGCCCGTTGAAAGGACGGAAAGTCGGAAGGTCGGAAAGTCGGACAGTCGGACAGTCGGACAGATTGGGTAAGGAGGAGGGACCGTCCGTCCTTCCGACCGTCCGTCTTTCCGACGGCGAGCCCGAAGGGCGAGCAATTGATTTCGTCATCTTTCGCGAAAACACCGAGGGCAGCTACCTCGGTCGGGGCTCATCCGCCAATGTCGGCGAGCCCGACGAGGAACACATCGTGGAAGGCGTGCACTCGGCCCCGAAGATCGAGCGGATCCTCAGGGCGGCTTTCGAGTGGGCGGCGGCAAACGGCAAGCGTCGTGTCACCATGAGTGACAAGGCGAATGCGATCCCGGCGCACCGAATCTGGGGGCGCTTGTTGGAAAAGGTGAGTTCGGAGTTTCCCCAGATCGACTCGGAGCATCGTTACGTCGATGCACTCGCGATGGAGTTGGTGCGCGATCCCGAGCGATTCGATGTCATCGTGACCAATAACCTCTTTGGAGATATTCTCTCGGATCTCGGTGCGGAGTTGGTCGGAGGACTCGGCCTCGCGGCCAGCGCCAACCTCCACCCGGGACGAGCGGGCTTGTTCGAGCCGGTCCACGGGTCGGCACCGGGCCTTGCGGGCACCGGGGAAGCCAACCCCATGGCTGCCATCCTCGCAGGCGCACTCATGCTCGACCAACTCGGGATCGAGCCGGCCGCCGATCGTGTTCGAGAGGCCGTCGTAGCGGCGCTGGCGGAGGGGGCGACAACTCCCGATCTGGGCGGCACGGCAACGACCGAGGAGGTGGGAAGCTGGATCGCACGGCACGTCTCCGGAAACCCCTCCCGTGCGATCGGCGCTTAGTGGTTAGGTTACAGCCTCAGCCATCGGAGGCGCGGGGCCCGCGCCGAGAATGATCGGCTGATTCGCAAAGAAGGAGATCCCATGAAAACCCAGGGTCAAAGCAAGGACGTGGTGTTCCTGTCCGGAGTTCGCACCGGGTATGGCGACTTCGGGGGCACCTTGAAGAACTTTTCAGCAACCCAGCTCGGTACGATTGCCTCCACGCACGCCGTGGAGCGCTCGGGCGTC
>JAPULP010000235.1 GCA_027294815.1 Gemmatimonadota bacterium
CCGTCGAGTTGATTCGCACGACCACTCGTACAACGAGAACCGCATGGTACATAGGGGTGGCGCACCAGCACCACTCGGAGCGATTGTCACGCCCGGAGGTCGTGTTCTCCATAGCGGCGTGGGTTTCCGCGATCACTTTGCTTTTTATCGAGCGGCTATGACTTCCTTGTTCACCGCAGAGCGCGCAGAGAACGCAGAGAAAAAAGGGTTGTTCTGGGAGGTCATTCACATCAATCTTCTCTGCGCTCTCGGCGGTCTCTGCGGTGAATATTTTCCTCCAGCGCGGAGTGCGGGTTTGACGTGAGCCCAGCGACCGGCAAACTTTCCTTTCTAACTCAACAGGCCACGATGGCATTGAAACACCTCACCCTCGTCCGCCACGCCAAGTCCAGCTGGAAGCATCCCGAGCTGGCCGATAAGGATCGGCCGCTGAACAACCGCGGCAAGCGCGACGCCCCCGTCATGGGAAGCCGGCTTGCGAACTCGGGGTATCGGCCCGATTTGATCCTTTCCAGTCCGGCGAATAGGGCGTTGACCACCGCACAGGTTATCGCTCAAGCGGTGGGATTCGATCCTGCCGACATCGTCGTTGACGAGCAGATTTATGGAGCGGGAGTCGCGGGCCTGATTCAATTGCTCCAAGCCACCGACGACCGGATCGAGCGGGCCATGTTGTTTGGTCACAACCCGGAGCTCACCGCCCTGGTGAATCGGCTTGCACGGGTGACGCTCGACAACCTGCCGACGTGCGGCATGGCGAAATTGCGGTTCGAATTGGATAGCTGGGTGGGCCTGGGATCTGAGCTCGCGGTGGAGGCGGACATCGATTATCCCAAGAGGGAGCATTGACGCCGTCGAAACCCGCAGCGGGTGTATCCGGTATGGGTTGATAGGCCCCTCGCACCCACATCCGCTTGGCTCACCAGGAACGGAAGGAAAGAGCATGACGCCAGACGCAATAGAGGCCCTCGCCGCGCTCATGGGCGTGACCAGCATCGGTATCCTCGTGCTGGTGGGGATAAAGATGCGGTTCAATCACAAGTTGCGCATGGGTGAAAGGCCGACAGGCGAAAACGAGCACCTCATCGAGGCGGTGGAGCAACTGCAGGACGAAGTCCGCTCGATGAGGGAGGAGTTCGCCGAACTCCACGAGCGCGTGGATTTCACCGAGCGCATACTCTCAGAGGGCAGGGCGGGGAACGCGATCGGCCCGCGTCAGTCGACACCGGTTTAACCGAGGAAATACGACAGTGCCGCCAGAAATCATCGAGTTCATCGCGCCGTTGACGATCATCACCACAATTGGGACCATGTTCCTCATCGGTATGAAGATGCGGTTGAGCGCCAAGACGAACTTGCAGCAGGCGTCGAAGGGTGAAGAACTGGACCGGCTCACCGACGCGGTAGAGGGGTTGACCGAAGAGATTCGAATGCTGCGGGATGACTATGGCGAGCTGCATGACCGTGTGGATTTTGCCGAGCGGCTCCTGGCGCGTGCGAATTCGCCGGACGAAGCGCGTGAGCGGGTATCGACTCCGACCTGACGGTCCGACGGCGATTCCGGATCGCTAGGCCGCCGATGATATTCAAAAAGCCGCAGATGATATTCAAGAACCCGCGTCGCCAAGGCCCGCTGCTGGCGGCGACGTTCCTCTCGGTTGGTTGCTTCATGACTGTGGCGGAGCAACCATACAACCCCTTCCTCGTGCCAGCCGATACCGTCCGGTCGGTCGTCAGCACCGTCATCGTCACACCCACCGTGCCGCCGGAGGGCGTGTTCGTTTCCGCCACGGCCGCGCTACAGATCGACACCATCATCGAGGCGCGGTTGCGCCAAGCCGGTTACTCCGTGGTGCCGGCCGCGGAATACTCGCGTATTTGGGACGGCATCCTACTGCAGATGGGCGGCTTCTTCGATCCGATTACCGGGCAGCGCGACGAGGAAAAATTCCAGGTGGCTCGAAAGGAGCTGCTGCGCGAATTGAAAGGACGTTTCGATACCCAAGTCTTGTTGTATTCCGAGTTGCAAGTCGTGGATGCGTCTGTGGATGGTGGTGTGGCATCGTGGGACGGCGTGACGCACGACATCGGTGGAAGGGATATCCCGATTCGCCGGGAGTTCCGCGACACGTTTGAGCGCGACGAGTTCGGTGGGACCGCCGACGGCGTGGTGAGTGCCATCACCCTGATGATCGCGATCGACGGTCCAGACGGGAAAGAGCTGTACCGCAACTTTGGTGGCATCGAGGTACTCGCGCGCCGGACCGGATCGATCGTCGAGACCGAGGGTGAATTCGCGCTGCGTGCGGAGCTCGAGCACGTCGTCCTCGCGATCAGCCACGCTCTGGCCCCCGTGACCGCCCCCCCCCGCTCCCCCTCCGACGGGCCCCCCCCTCCCCCCACCCTCCCCGACGGGCCCACTCCCCACACCTCACCACCCGACGGGAAGACGGGATCGATGACCTAACCGCCCGTCTGCCCTCCTGCCCGCCTGCCTGTCAATCCGTCCGTCCGACGACCGAATCCCACCATTTGGCAGCTTTGGGTTGTCGACCGCTGGATCCTGCCCGATATTCCGCGGCTGGAAGGGACCTTCTAACGCCGTCCGAAGAGGATCCATGATTTCAGTACAGAGTCTTCGCAAAGAGTTCAAGGTCACACGAAAAGTCCGTAAGGAGCTGGGCGCCGGCGCGCCGGTGGGCAACCGGATCGTCGCCGTCGACGACGTGACCTTCCAGTGTCACCCCGGTCGGGTGTTTGGGCTCCTCGGGCCCAACGGCGCCGGCAAGACGACGGCGCTTCGTTTGATCGCGACGATGCTCAAGCCGACGTCCGGCACCATCAATGTCGCGGGTGCCGATGCGGCGACGGATCCTCAAGGGGTCCGAGATCGCATCGGCTTTCTCACGGGGAACACCGGATTGTACGACCGGCTCACCGCTACCGAAATGGTGCGGTACCACGCCGATCTTCACCGCATGGACCCCGATCACTTCGAGCAGCGGCGCCGGATCCTTTTCGACAAGCTGGGCATCGAGGAGTTCGCCGATCGCCGCATCGCTCGGTTGAGTTCCGGTATGCGGCAGAAGGTGTCTATCGCGCGGACCATCATCCACGATCCGGAGGTCATCGTGTTCGACGAGCCGACCACCGGACTGGATGTGATGACGTCGCGCGGCATCGTGAACCTGATTAAGGAGTGCAGGGAAGAGGGCAAGACGGTGCTGTTCTCGACCCATATCATGGGCGAGGTCAAGATGTTGTGTGACGACATCGGCATCATCCACCGTGGGAAACTCTATTTCAATGGCAGCAAGGAGGAGTTTGAGGGGCAG
>JAPULP010000236.1 GCA_027294815.1 Gemmatimonadota bacterium
TGTAACTCTGCGACGGATTTCTGCTTGAGTTCAGTGATGTCCACTGTGGGGGGACTCCATGGTTCCGACAACTTCCTTGGTGAGGTATGACAAACGCTACGCAACCCTCGACGGGGCCGTGCGGGATGTGATGCCTGGAGGCTTCGGTACGGGGTTTCTCGGTGAAGTGAAAGCTCCTCAAAATAGAGTTTGCTCTGGGACGAGTCAAGAGTGCCCCTGAAGCAGCTCACCCCGTTCTTCAGCTTTTGGCGCGTTGTCACCGCCCTCGATCGGGAAGTGGTGGATGCCGTCGTCGCGCCCGAATACAGCAAAAACACACCGAAGCTGCAAGAGGCGCTTCGGGCGTGGCCCGGGACATATTACTGGTCGCGTCCGGAGGGTCCGAACCGTGTCGTGCTCATCCGAGCCCTCACACCGCCTCCTGCGGAACGATGGGGAATACACGTGGGGCTGTTCCTTGCCACCTTCGCGACCGTGTGGGGCGCGGGGGCGATTCTCATGGTGCCGTCACTGACCTTTGGCTTGGCGGACAGCCCCAATCTTGCGGCCTTGTGGCAGTCGACAAAGGACTGGATCTCCGCCTCCACCCCGGGACTGGGGTTTGCCACAGCGCTGATGGGCATCCTCCTGGCGCACGAAATGGGGCACTACGTAGTCGCGCGACGCTATCACATCAGCGCGTCACTGCCCTATTTCCTCCCTGCGCCGCCACAGCTCAACTTCATCGGCACCTTCGGCGCATTCATTCGGCTTCGGAGCCCCATAGTCGACCGGCGGCAGCTGATGGACGTGGGGGCGGCGGGCCCATGGGTTGGGGTGGTGGTGGCCGTGGCCGTCCTGATCGTGGGACTCCTGAATTCTGAGGTCATGGTGGGAGTGCAGGGTGCAACAAAGCAAATGATCTATGTCGCCAACACCCCCTTTTACCTCGGTGATTCGTTGCTCATGTCCGCGGCGAGGTCGTGGTTCGTTGGGGAGGGGACGGTCCAACTCCATCCCATCGCCCTCGCGGGGTGGTTCGGCATTTTTGTGACCATGCTTAACTTGTTGCCACTAGGTCAGTTAGATGGTGGCCACATCGTCTACGCTCTAGTGGGAAAACACCAAGCCATCATCGGCAAATTCATGTGGTACGGCATCGTGATCCTGGGATTCCAGTTCTGGGGATGGTGGATCTGGGCGGCGCTCATTCTGATTCTCGGACGGGGCCGGATCGCTCACCCGTCTGTCCTGGAACCGCACCGGCCCCTTCCCGCCAGTCGCTGGCCAGCCGGCGTGGCCACGGCAATCCTCTTCGCGGTCACCTTCACGGCGGACCCGCTTCCGACGGTTTTCTAGGCACCGGATGTTCCGGTGCGGCCTCTGGTGTCGCCCCCCTAGTATAGAAGAAGCAAAGATCGAGCCGCGGAAGCTCAGCGGGCACTCTCAGGTTGCCACAATGGTGGTGACTACCCGCTCATTGTTGCGTAAGTCACAGGTAGCATTATATTTAGCAAACTTCTCGGAAGATCCGAATGCCCGCAAATTCAGTCCCTCGTTACAATCGGCCACACCCCGGCGAGCCAGTCATGCACGATCTTCCTCCCATCAGTTACGGCGAGGAGATCATCGCGTTGCGTTTGGTGGTCCGGCGGGCCGAAGACGGGTCCTGGCGGGGCCGGCTCCTTTTCGGTTCGGGCGAAGCCCCGGAAGCCGTGGCCACCGCGGAGATCTTTTTCGGAGCTACCGAGCCCGATCTTTGGGACTCCGTCCGTGATCTTCGCGATCACCACATCCGAGATCTCTACCGCTCGCTGATGGCGGAATGAACCAAGGCGGCTCGTTCGAAGAACGCCTCCGCAAGCTCAGACACGATCTCGCCAATCCGCTGTCGGCGGTACTCGCCGAAGCGCAACTTCTCTTGTTGCGGGAACCACCCCTAGACGATGAGACCGTCGGGACGATTCGGGGCATCGAGGATCAGTGCCGCCGCATGCGAGACATCCTCCAGCAGACTTGAACGAGCCCTTCCCGATCTCGGCAGCTCTGTCAGCACCTAAAGTGAGAAGGGAGCGGTGAGAAGTGAAGAGGGCCTGGCCCTACCCCCGATGCAGTGGGGTAGGGGTGGCCCACTCCCTTCTCACTTCTCCCCTCTTACTTCCTAGTGCTCGATCTTGAAGTTGTCGATGTGCATGTCGAGGTTGTGGTTCAACCGCAGACCGACGATACCATCGGTGTAGAGATCGGCCGCCGGGACTCGGTCGACTTCGGTTCCGTTCACCATGAAAATCACGTTACCGTTTGCCACGCGGACAGCGACCTCATTGGTCATGTTCGCGAGCTCTGACTCATTGATGGCCTCGTTCTTGGTCCAGCCACGAACTTCAGCCGTCGAGCTGCCGTTGCGGGTCTTGATGATGTAACTCCCGTCTCCGCGCACCAGAAAATAGCTGTAGACCTGATCGGCGCCCTGTATGTCTTTGCCGCCGAAGATCAATCCCGTTCCGTGCCCGTGCCCTTTGGAGCTGAGTTGCTCGATAGTGGCCGAGACCGTGTAGCTGCCGGTCGCCATGTCGTTTTCGCGGTAGAGGGCCACGCCCGGGCCGACGGTAATGTCCCATCCGGTGCCTTTCTCGACGAATCGGATGTTGTCGAAATCCTGGCCGCGGTCGGTGCGGGCCATCCAGCCCGGGGCCAACTGGCCGCCGCCCGCAACCGCGCGGTCGGCGTCCTGTGCCACCGCGGGCAGGGCAAGGGAAAGTGCAATGAGTGTCAGTGGAATCGAACGCATGGTATACCTCGGGTGGCTAGTGATGAGTTGTGGATTCTATGGCCATGGCGGCGCTTGCGACAGGGCTCCCGTTGCCTCCCGCGGCGCCTCTACTCATCGTTCTGATGGATGTTTCGAATACCTTTGAAGCCCATGAGCTTTCCAACCCCCTCTTCGTGACACTCACCGCGATCCAGCTGCTACTCGCATGGGCCGTCCTCTGCGCCGGTGCCACACTGCAGGGTTCCATCGGTTTCGGGCTCGGTGTGGTTGGAGCACCGCTCTTAGTACTGATCGCTCCAGGTTTGGTTCCCGGTCCGCTCCTGTTCGATGCCTTGGTGTTGGCGGTGCTGATGGTGTACCGAGAGCACCGGTCGATCCACCTCTCGGGTCTCGGATGGGCGCTTGCGGGTCGAGCCGTTGGGGTAGCTGTGGCCGCCGGTATGCTGGCGCTGATGCCGACGGACAGACTCGGGCTCGCAATCGGTGCAGCCGTCTTGTTGGTCGTTGCCATCAACGCAAGCGGGTTGCGCGTTCGGCCGGGCACGGGCTCCTTGATCATGGCGGGCATGTTGTCCGGGTTGACGGGAACGATCTCCTCGATTGGTGGCCCGCCTATGGCACTGCTTTATCAGGACGCGGCCGGAGCGCGTCTTCGTAGCACCCTTTCCGGGTATTTCATGGTCGGCGCAATCATGTCGCTCGTGGCGTTGGCGCTGGTCGGTCGATTCGGAATGGCCGAGCTGCGATTGGGCGCCCTGTTACTGCCGGGTGTGATCGTGGGTTTTGTGTTGTCGAGCCACGTGGCCGCGGTCGCCGACCGCGCATCGGCGACTCGAGTCTTGGTGTTGACGGTGTCGGCCACCGCCGGCGTCGCGGTGATTCTCCGACAGCTGCTCGCTGGGTGAACTGAGGGCCGTTTGCCACAGAGCACACAGAGTAAGTTGGAGGTCACAGAAAAAATCTGTTGTTTCACTGTGCGCTCGATCCCACTCTGTGCCCTCTGTGGCTTACGGACCTCCCCAAGCTAATCTTCCCCTGGTTGGGGCTACGCCTCGGGTGACGACCCCAAGACCGGGGACCTATATTCCCGCCATGTCACCGAGGAAAGAGTTGATCGACGTCGTACGTGACGGCCTTGCGGATCGATATCGGGTCGAGCGTGTGATCGGCAAGGGAGGCATGGCAAACGTCTTCCTCGCTGAGGATCTATCGAGTCGCGATCAAGTCGCCTTGAAGGTTCTCAATCGATCCGTGTCGAGCCGTATCATGCGGGAGCGCTTCGAACGGGAAGTGGCAGTCGGCGGACATCTCGAGCATCCGCACATCGTCCCAATCATGGCGGCAGGCGAAGTGGAAGGCATGCCGTTTCTCGTCATGCCGTACCTCCCCGGTGACTCCCTTCGCCAACGACTCGAAAAGGGCGGACGGCTCGAGGTGTCTGAGGCGGTTGGGATCGGACGCGAGATTGCCGATGCGCTCGTCTACGCCCACAGCGGCGGGTTGATTCATCGCGACATCAAACCCGACAACCTTTTGTTTTCGGACGGACACGCCATGGTAACCGATTTCGGTGTGGCCGTCGCCATCAAGGCGTCGCTGGACGATCGGCTTACCGCTCCGGGCGAGGTGCTTGGCACGCCGACGTACATGAGTCCCGAGCAAGCGATGGGCCGGTTCCAACTCGACACGCGCACAGACATCTACAGCCTCGGATGCGTGATATTCGAAATGTTGATAGGGGCCCCACCCTTTCGACCGGCCCATCCAGACGCCATCATCGTGCGCCGCCTTACCGATGACACACCCAAGGCGTGTGACTTCCGGCCGGAGGTGCCCGCCCACATCGAGGCAGCGGTGTGCAAGTCTCTCGGATGGAAGCCAGAGGAGAGGTTTGCGACGGCCCAGGAATTTCGGGATGTGTTGGGTAGGGTGTAGGGTGTGGGGTGTGGGGTGTGGGTGGTAGGTGTGCTGTCGTTGTGCCTACACCTACACCCTACACCCTACACCCTATCCCTTCCTCCCTAACGGAAAACATGCAAGTCCGTGGCCGGGCTCCGCACGAACCCGTACCGATGTGCCCTCGGCAAGGACGAGCGTGTGGGGCTGAAGACTGCGGACGATCTGTCCTGAGGCCAATCGTACCCGATACACGTTCTGCGTGCCCGTGAACACGCGGGACACTACCGTGCCCGCACCGTTTGGATCAGCGGCGATGGCGATGTCGTCGGCGCGGATGGCAATATCTACCTTCGCACCGACGGCCGCCCCGTTGGGCTGGTTCAGGATCCCCAGTTCCGTTCGAATGCCATCCGTGACGACTTCGCCGTGGATGAAGTCCGTCGCTCCAACGAATTCGGCTATGAAGCGGGACCGAGGCGCGCTGAAAAGCTCTTCGGGAGCGCCGATCTGCTCGATATGACCCGCGCGTTGCACGGCAATTCGGTCCCCCACCGCCAATGCCTCTTCTTGATCGTGGGTGACGAGAATCGTCGATGTTCCGTTGGCCTTGAGAAGCGCGCGCACCTCTTCGCGGAGCCCGATGCGTAACGTGCGGTCGAGGTCGGAGAACGGCTCGTCCAGCAAGACCAGCTTCGGTTGTGGGGCGAGTGCCCTGGCGAGTGCAACACGTTGTTGCTGGCCGCCGGAAAGTTCGTGTGGATACCTGTGACCGACATCGGCGAGTTGCACCATGTCGAGCGTCTCCGTGACCACGCGGTTCCGCGTGGCGCTGCCGTGCTTTGACAATCCGAACGACACGTTGTCGCGAACCGTCATGTGCGGGAAAAGCGCGTTGTCCTGAAAAACCAGACTGATGTGACGCTGCTCCGGTGGGACGAGCAAACCGGTGTCGCTCAACACACGTCCGTTGCTGGTGATGCGCCCACGGTCTGGTGCCTCGAGGCCGCTGATGAGACGCAACAGGGTCGTCTTGCCGCAACCGCTCGGTCCCAGGAGAACCAGCAGCTCACCCACCCGGACGTCGAAGGTTACGTCGACTGCCGCCGGCACGTCGCCGTAGCGTTTCTCGACGTTGTTCAGAGACAGGATAGTCTCGGTCATGCGTCGGCCTCCGCCCCGGCTGGCGTCCTGCGTCCGACACGCATGAGCAGTATGATCGGTATCACTCCGACGAGTACGATCGTAAGCGACGGCAGGGCCGCGGACTCCCAGAGCGATTCGGCAGCCAGCATGTACGTCCACATGGACAGCGTTTCCATCCCAAAGGGAGCCAGTAATATCGTCGCCGGCAGTTCTTTCATCACATCGACGAAGACCAGAGCCGCACCGGCGGCCATGCCGACCTTGACCAATGGGAGATGCACGCGCCACATGATGCGAGCCGGACTCGCGCCAAGTGTTTGAGCCGCCATCTCCATATGCGGGGTCACCTTGTCCATGCTCGACTCGACGCTGTTGTATGCCACGGCCATGAAACGCACGACGTACGCGTATACCAACCC
>JAPULP010000237.1 GCA_027294815.1 Gemmatimonadota bacterium
CCCAGCATCTCGTGCGGGGTGCACACGTAGGGGTACTCACCCGCCGGCGCGCCCGTGAAATCGATCTCATATACCTCGTTCGGGGCCATCAAAAACGGACCGAACATTTCACCCATGCGATTCGCCATCGCGGCGTTGAGCACGGCCTGGGCACCTTCCGGCACGGTGCCGGGTTTGAACTGCACGTTGTGCGGGCCACCACTCGCGTTGATCCAACGAACCGTGTCGCCTACCTTGATGGTCAACTCGTCGGGGACGTACTTGTATTCTCCAGCTTCCGTCAGCACCATCTGCACCTCGTGAACCGTAGCGGACGAGGAGATCGGCGTAGCCGCGCCCGCCACTCCGGCTGTCACGGTGGCCTGAGCGTCACCCCCACCCCCACCCCCACCCCCACCACAGGCCATCATAGTCAGCCCAAACGCAGCAATGAGCTTTCGCATGTCGTAATTCCTCCTGAAAAACTTCAGTAATTCTTTGTCAAAGCCAAGACAAAAGCGGACGGGCATTACCGCTTGTGAATGTATTCACATAATCTACATTGCTATCGGGCCAGCGAAAGTCCCGAATTGCGGCTTGCTTTTTGGAGCCAATCCCCCTACTTGCACGGGGGCGCAATTCAATACCCTACAAGGACTTCGGGCGCCGAAGACCGTGCGGGGACAGCCCCTATAGGTAACTGCAGCCAACCTTTCTTCGATGAGATCCTGACGGGCGAATGCCGAGTCCCCCTCCCTGCAGACAGCTCGGACGGCATTGCCGCGAACTCGACGTGACGGTCCGCATCTCGGACCTCGAGGACGACGGCAAGACCCTCCAAGACGCCGCCGCCACGTGGCTCACCGGCCACACCGAGCGGATCACTTGGGGAGAGCCGTACGTGAACGATGGGCTCCTCATGGTCGACACGACCATCCATGTCCCCTGCCGATATCTCGAGGACGCTCCCAAGGGCAGCCGGTGTCAGGCGTACGGCTATCGGGGCAACACCCCTCGCTCAACCCAACCCACCGAGCTGGCCAAGTTGCAGCACGGGCACGGACGTTTCTCGATCATTCAGCATCGGCTACGCCGAACCCTGGATCTACCCTTTGAAGAGCCCCCCGCTCGTTCGCTGCCGGTCGTCCAAGAAGAAAACCCGTGCGCGACCGCCAAATGTCGCACCGCCGACAACCGGATCGGGGCTGCCTGCTGCCGCGATCTGACGCTGGAGTTGGATCTCCCCGTACGCAAGAAACGGCTCGAGGCACTCATTCGCGCACGGAAGAATCCGTTTGTCTGCCGCGTCAAACGGGACGACGACGACACCCTGGACTGCGAAGTCATATCCGCGTGCGGTTATCTCGAGAAAGGGAGCGTCAACTGCACGCTCCATGGCCGGGTGCGCTCCAACGGGCGTCCGGCGAAGCCGTCGATTTGCAGCGAGTGGCCCGACGAGTTAGATGAAGATGAAACCGGTCATCCCGGTTGTGTACTAATAGACGACGAGGACTAACACAAAAGCGAGGGCGTCGTGACCGACATAACGCCCAGCGAAGTCGAAGAGGCAACCCAAGGTAGATACGAGGTGCTCACCCTCATCGGTGAAGGGGGGATGGGTGCCGTGTTCTTGGCGCGCAACAAAGAACTCGGGTCCAAAGTCGCGATCAAGGTCCTGCTGCCAGACGTGCGCTTCAGTCCGGACCGCCTCGCCCGTTTCCGACGCGAAGCCTCTCTGTCGGCACAGATGTCCCACCCCCATGTCGTTCCCACCTTCGAGTGCTCCATTGACGGAGATCTCGTGTACCTCGTCATGCCGTACGTCGAAGGGGTTCCGTGCGATCGCTACCTCGAGCAGCATGGGCCGATGTCGTACGACGAGGTCCTCAAGCTCGTCACGCAAATCGGAAGCGCGCTGACGTTCGCGCACAACCGCGGCGTCGTCCACCGCGACATCAAACCCGCCAACATTTTGTTTGAAGAAGCAACCGGACGTTGGCTCCTCACCGATTTCGGCGTGGCCCATGTGTCGAGTGATGTGTCGACACTCACGGCGTCCGGTGCATCAATCG
Organism: Gemmatimonadota bacterium; assembly: GCA_027294815.1. Taxonomy (GTDB): domain Bacteria; phylum Gemmatimonadota; class Gemmatimonadetes; order Gemmatimonadales; family GWC2-71-9; genus B3T1B10. The sequence continues at coordinate 2,052 of JAPULP010000237.1, forward strand.
GAACACCGGCGTACATGGCTCCCGAACAGTTGGGAGGCGCAGCGGACGTCGATGGACGAGCCGATCTCTACTCCCTGGCCGCAGTGGCCGTAGAGGCGTTGACTGGCGGGCGGCCTCAACCCATGGCCGGCGTGACGGAAATTGGCGAGGCCATCTCCGCAGCTCGTCCGGAATTGCCGCCCGGCATCGGTCGCGCGCTAGCCGCACCGCTAGCGGTGGCGCGCGATGAGCGCCCGAACTCGGTCCAAGAATGGCTCGATTCCCTCGACGGCAAGGCCGGAAGGAAGAAATGGATGGCGGCAGCAGCGACCGCTGCGGTACTTCTCGTGGGGTGGGTTGGTTGGGCGTTGCTGCCTCGCGGCGCCCCGGTTACGGACAGCACCCCTGTTGTCGCGGTGCTCCCATTCGCCGTTTCCGGGTCGGACGTGGGTATCGATTTGGACTCGCTGCTCCCCCATGCGTTCACATGGCAGCTTCAGACGCTACCCGGACATCGTGTCCTCCAACCCGCCGTTGTCCAGTCGCCACGATTTATCCGCCGGTTTGGCCGTGGCCCCTATGACAGGGAGACGCAGTTTGCCCTCGCCGCGGCGCTCGGAGCGGACGAGGTCATACTGGGTACCGTCACCGTCACCGGCACAACGCTCGACATGCGGATTCAGGTGCACGAAGTGGACAATCAGGAACTGCTGGCCGGCGCGGAGCGACGGGGCCCGACCGACAGCCTGCACGCGCTGGTCAGCGGGTTGGTGCTCGACGCCTTTGCAAAGCG
>JAPULP010000238.1 GCA_027294815.1 Gemmatimonadota bacterium
CGAAGCGGCGCGCGTGCGGGCTCGAGTTGGGGATGGGTAGGGCCGGAATGACCGAGGGTAGCGGTCGAGGCTTCAACACCACACAACAATCTGCTCCACCCCCGTTCATCCGTGGCTCATTTGGGGGTGCAATCGGGGGGCTCCCGCACGACACAGAGCTGGCTACGATTCCACCCCCGCCGCTTGTGCTAGCTTCAGCCCTTCCGTCGCCCCTTGCCACGTTTGGGAATCACCATCCGTGCCACCACTCCGGCATGATCCGACGGCCAGAGTCCGGATGGCGTGCGGTCGTCCAACTCGTCCCCCAGCACGGTCGCAAAAACCGACCTGAGCGCGGCCCGGCCCCCTCGGCCCCCTCCCCGCCCCCGATCGTCGAGGTTCCGGACGAGGATGAAGTCGATCCGTTTCTCGAGCGTCACCGTCTCGTTCCGCAGATCGTTGGCGTGGTTGGCCGTGTTGCCGGTTTCGCGTCTTCCCTTCCCCTTCCTGCGGCGGCGGTGGTCCCAGGCGTCCACGAAGGACGCGTCGAGGAACGTGATGTAGGTGATGCCGTCAGGAGCGGGCGTATTGAGATCGCCCACCAGAATCACCGGATGAGCCACATCCTCGACCTCCTGTATCAGCTCCGCCGCCTGCGCTTCCCTCACGGCGAGAACTGCCGGCTCGAGGTGGGTGTTGACGAATCGATACGTTCGATCGCCGATCGTGGCGTCGATGGCGGTGAATCCCCGGAGGATGTCGAATGACTGCCCTTCGCCAATCGGGACGGTCAACTTCGCTGCGAAGTTCCTCGCGGCGACGTTGGATATCGCCACGTCGCCGCGGGTCAAGATGACATCGAAATCGGTCAACCGGATGTCGTCGAAGGGGAGGGGGCCCGTACCGGTGAACATCGGGAGTTCCACGTCCGTGTCCTGCACGACCGCCGCCACCCGGTAGTCGAGCCCTCTGGCCGCCAGCGCACCCATCAAGATCTCCAAGTAATCGAAGAGCACGTCCTCGGGCAACACGCTGCCGCCAAGAACCAGATCGCTCGGCGATTGGATCCGAATCGTCGAGATTTCCTGTAGGCCGACCAGGTGCGGACGAGCGTTCTCGATTTCCTTCGCGAACGCCTCGGCGCGCTCCTCGAAGTTGGTGGCCAGGAGGGTCTCAAACGCCTCGGCCACCAGGAAAGGAATATCAACCGGCGAAGGTGCCGCGATCACGTTGTCCACGTTGGCTCCGACGTACACGTTCCACGTCATGACCGTCACCGAGGCCGGCGTCTCTCGTCCGAGATCGCCGCCCTTGCGGACCAATGGAGTACTGTTCTCGGTGATCGCGTAGTCACAACCGACCAGCAAGATCGCGATACCAATGAGAGACCATTTGCGCTTCATGGCACCCCTCCCGGGCATGCGCCCTGTGTGAGTTCGGGTCAAACGTCAAGCAAGCGTCAAGCGCTGCCGCCGGGTCATCGCCTGCCGGCTCTGCGGGACCGGGTTCGCTCTCTGGGCCCCCGAAAGTGATCCGCCCACTTCTCAGAAACCGCGGCCAGGGCGGCCACCGTTCTTGGCGGGGTGGCGGACACACCGGAACCGGCGAGCAGTCCGCCGTCGACAATACCCATGACGCCGCTCCACGGCTCGTCGGAATCAGCATCGACCGCCCGGACGACGACGGTGACTGCCCCGTCGAGCTTCGCGCGCATAGAAGGAATTTGCTTTCCCCTATCCCAAGTATCGCCCTTGGTACTGCAGGCGTCCAGCCAGTGGGATGAGGGTACTCGGGCAGTCCCGAGCCGGAGGTGGGAAGCGTGTCGCGTTTTGCCTATCTCGTGTCGCGAACCTTCCGCCTGTTGGAATGCCACAGACAGCTCAGAGTCGTCAGAGGCATCGACTTCAAGGAACTCAAGACCACATACGTCGGCCCACCGACTGAACGCGTCGCCAATGATCTCTCGCTGCCGATCTTGGGGCAAATCGCGTGTGTTGTTCAGATACCGAAACCGAAGCTCCCGCGTGTCCCACTGCGCCCCGACCGTTACATAGGGTGCCAGGCGACCGGAGCTCGAGCGGCCGACGGGAAGGGGGTCTCGGTTGCCGCAGCGTGGACGGTTGAGGAGTGTGATGGTCTGTTCGTCACACACACCATCGTCGTCCGGCATTAGGCGGTACAATGTTTGAAAATTGTGTACCGCCCGGCGCGTTGCCTCGTCGTAGTCCCCTGGACAGCACGGGGCGGTGAGGTACCCGTATCGACCGAGCAGAGCTTGTAGGCGAGAAGTGTTTTCTTGTCCTTGGATCCCGGGCTAAGGTGCTTCGCCGTGATCACAAATCGTTTCTTCTTTGGCATTGTTACTCCCTCGACGGTCGCAATAGGGAGACTGGCGGGCTAGTCTCGGTTGGTTGCGCTCGACAAGGTGAACGCTCCCTGTCGGTGCAAGCCGCCAGCTGCCAGCCATTTCGCCTGGCCTCGTTCAGCAGGGGAGCCAACCATCCTCGTAGGGGAGACAACCATTCTGCGTCGCAGCCCATACCGGCGCTTAAAAACATGTACGACGCTCCCTCACGCTTGGGGAACACGGCATTGATTTGTCGGATTATGGTGGCTGGTCCCGCACCGTGCAAGTCGTAAATAATAACGGAATTGGGATGTAACTTTCTACGGTTTGGATGCATCTATATAGGGGATTTATCCTCTCGAAGAGACGCCTCCGCATCGGCGCACCTGCGGGGACTTGCGCGTTGTCAGGTGGCGCGCGGAGCCAGCGCGCCTCCGCAGTCCCACGTGGGGTAGCTTGCCGCGAGGCGTTCGAGTGATTCCAGGCTGGCCACGTACTCGTTGCCCAACCACACCGCACCTCGAAATTACCCCGTTGATCTGGGACGGCCGTGGATCCTTC
>JAPULP010000239.1 GCA_027294815.1 Gemmatimonadota bacterium
ATGTCGCTGAATCCAACTAATCCGTTCGAACTCGCCGGGTCCGCCTCCTTGACGGCCAGCGTGCGTTTGGTAGGTGCCGCTAGCAGTGTAGAAACGCAGCTCATAGGAGCCGGCGTTTGCGACGACAAGGCGGCCGTCGCTCAGCCTCACGGCTCCGGCAACGTTGAAGAACTCGTACTCGGGGGCGGCGTCCAGTCCCCCCAGCGTGAGTTCGGGGAACTCCGCCACGCGCCAGACGTCACCATCGCTCCATGCAGGATCGAAGTTCTCTACGATGCGCACTGCGCCGCTATCCGTCTCCGTAAAGCCGACGGCCGATCGATCGTCTAATGGGGCACAACCCGAGACAAGAAGGCCGAAAAGGCATAGGAACAACGGTTGAGAATCGAATTTCCGACGCATCGGTCCGCTCCTTTGACAATCTTGTGCCGGGAACGCGGAGTGTTTGAAGGTTGGTTGCATCGTACCGTGGCCGCAAAAAAAGGGAAGGGTTGTTGTGGTCGCGTCCTCCTGGGTACCTTCCGCAAGCGCAATTTTCGCGTGGTTGTACGAGTTCTTAAACACATGTCATATATGGAGTTACGGTGAAGATCGCTGTCTGTGTAAAGCGGGTTCCGGACACGGAGACTCGCATAAAGATTGGCGCCGACGGAAAGTCCATCGATGAGGACGGCGTCAAGTTCGTGCTGAACCCCTATGACGAGTATGCCATCGAGGAGGCGTTGCAGTTAAAAGCGAAAGTGGGTGACGGCGAAGTGGTGGCGATCGCGTTGGGAAGGGACACGTCGCAGGAGACAATTCGAACAGCGTTGGCGATGGGCGTTGACCGGGGCGTGCTGCTGCAGACGGAATCCGTGTCGTTGGATCCGGTAGCGGTGGGAAAAGTGCTCGCCGCCGAGCTTGCCGGATACGATTTGATTTTGTTCGGCAAGTTGGCGATCGATGACTACAGCCAGGCCGTCGGGACCATCGTTGCCGAGCTGCTCGGCATCGCGAGTGTGAGTGCGATTGGTCACCTCGAGATCGCAGACGGCAAGGGCACGGCGGAACGCGAGATCGAAGGCGGTGTGGAAGTGGTGGAGTTCTCGCTTCCGGCGGTCGTCACTGCCGACAAGGGGCTGAACGAACCGCGGTATCCCGCCTTGCGGGGTATCATGATGGCAAAAAAGAAACCCCTCGAGGTCAAACCCGTAGAGTTGGACGGTGGAGGAATCACGGTGAGCGATCTCACTTTACCTCCCGAACGTCCGGAGGGGCGCATCCTCGGAGAGGGGCCGGATGCGGTCCCTTTGCTGATCGAGGCGTTGAGAACGGAAGCGAAAGTGCTGTGATGGCCAACGTGCTTGCGGTGCTCGAACAGCGGGGCGGCGTGCTGAAGCAAGTGGCGCTGGAGGCATTGACGGCAGCCCGCCAGTTGGCCGACGCGTCGGGCGGGGGCGGCTCGGTCGATGCTTTCGTGTTGGGACCATCGGGCATGGACGTTTCCGAGTTGGGAAAATTCGGAGCGGACCAAATCATGGTCGGAGAAAGTGACGAGCTGAGTCTGTACCAACCGGATTCCTACGCCGCAGCAACGGTCAAGCAGGTGCAGTCGGGTGACTACGGCGCAATTCTGATGGCGGCTACCGCCATGGGTAAAGACCTCGGTCCGCGTGTGGCTGCGAGGCTCGATTGCCCGCTTGCGGCGGACGTAACCGCGTTCGAAGCAGGTGATCGTCTAACCGTTAGTCGCCCGGTGTACTCGGGGAAGGCCGTCTACCGGCTCGAGATTACCGCCTCTCCATGCGTGATCTCCGTTCGGCCCAACGTCTTTCAACCGATTGAAAATGCTCGCGACGCAGCAACGGTGAAAATTACACCACCCGACGAAGAGGTTCGGTCGCGCACGATAGAGATCAAGGAGCCCGGCAAGGCCCGTCTCGACGTTACGGAGGCGCCTATCGTCGTGAGTGGAGGCAGGGGACTGAAAGAGCCCGAGAACTTCAACCTGGTCGAAGACCTCGCCGACGCGTTGGGTAATGCCGCGGTCGGAGCTTCTCGGGCCGTGGTGGATGCTGGATGGCGCTCGCACTCCGATCAAGTCGGGCAGACCGGCAAGACCGTGAGTCCACAGCTATATGTTGCCATCGGCATCTCCGGCGCGATTCAACATCTGGCGGGTATGAGGACGTCGAAGGTGATCGTGGCAATCAACAAAGACAAAGACGCGCCGATCTTCAAGATTGCGGATTACGGGATCGTAGGGGATCTGTTCGAGATCGTTCCCCGACTGACACAGGAGATCAAGAACTTACGGAGAGCGTGAGGCATGGCCCGATTTCGACCATCCGATACACAGCCCAAGCTACCTATCGATCGACTCATCATCGACGAACCGCCATCGGGAGAGAGCCTCGACGTAGATGTGCTGTTCGTTGGGGGTGGTCCGAGTGGATTGGCCGGGGCCATCGAGCTTGCGCGACTCGTCAAACAAGACAACGAGTCCGCCGATGGTCTTGGAGAGGTCAGCATCGGCGTGTTGGAAAAAGCGGCGGTGCTGGGCGAACACTGTTTGTCCGGGGCCATGGTCAATCCATCGGCGTTTCGCAATCTGTTTCCCGATCTGCGGGACAAGGACTTTCCGTTTCGTCAGCCCGTCACGAAGGAGGCTGTCTATGTGCTGACGGGGGGTCGGTCGATCCGGATTCCGACACCTCTGCCAATGCGGAACGACGGCAACTATGTCGCGTCGATCTGTGAAGTCGTTCGGTGGTTGGGAAAGAAGGCGGAAGAGCTAGGTGTAGACGTCTTTGCGGGGTATCCGGCGGCAAGTCTTCGCGTGAAAGGTCAGCGTGTTGTCGGGGTACGCACGGCGCCGACCGGTCTCGACCGCGATGGAAGCCGAACGGCTTCCTACACGCCGGGCACCGACATTGTCGCGCGAGTGACCGCGCTGGCCGAGGGAAGTCG
>JAPULP010000024.1 GCA_027294815.1 Gemmatimonadota bacterium
CCGTTCCCCTGGTATTGCTGGGTGACGTGGGCACACGGGCGCTGCGCAGTGGGGGCGCCCTTTGCGATGTTGGACCTACGGTGCTCGGCCTGTTGGGACTGGAACAACCTACGGATATGACCGGGTGCGACCTTCGGGAAGGAATAGCGTAATGGTGAGAAGTTTGTTCGTTGGAGTCACGTGCCTCTCACTCCTTGCTGCGCCGGCGTTGGCTCAGGTCGGACACGTGGCGGAAGACTCCCCGTATCAAGACATGCGCATCAAACAGGCGTTGGTGTTTTATGGTGGTTACCTCTCCGGCGACCACGGGAGCGCCGGGGTCGGCCCGTCCGCCGGGCCAATGGGTGCCGTCCAGTGGGAAACTCGCGTGGGTGCGCCCAGTATCCTGTATCTCGGGGTGGCGTTCGCCAATCTAGAGCGTCCGCTCGTCAAGCCGAGCGATCCTCCCGACAGCAGGTTTTTTGGTGCAGCCCGCCAAGGAGTCGTGATGTTGAACGCCGGAGCAAACCTCGTACTTACCGGGCGAAAGACGTGGCGCGGTCTTGCTCCGTACATCGGCTTGGGCATGGGCATGGCGTTCGGAGGGGCCGTACCAGAGGATTCGTCGGGGTTCACTTTCAAATCAAATTTTCACATCGATCCGACGGTTGGGGTCCAGATACATCCATCCCCGCGGTTGCATTTCAGAATCGAGGGACGCGGAATCCTCTGGAAACTCAAGTATCCAACGACGTTCTTCGACGACCCGGTGAACGCGCCCGGCACCGATCCGTTGCTGAACGAATTCCTCGAAACAGACAGTGATTGGACGTTCCATCCAACGCTCCTGTTCGGCATCGGCTACACCCTGAGGCGGTGAGGCCCCATGTCCAACGCGTTCCTCACTCGTTCGGTTCGGTTCAGCGCGTCCCACCGTTACTTCCGCCCAGAGTGGAGCGAAGAGCGCAACCGCGAGACGTTTGGCTCATGCACTAACGCTCCCGGACACGGACACAATTACGAGTGCGTCGTCACCGTATCGGGCCCCTTGGATCACGAAACGTCCATGGTGCTGGACTTGAAAGTTTTCGACCGCATCTTACACGACGAAATTGCGAATCGCCTCGATCATCAACACATCAATGATGCCGAAGAAGAGTTTGCATACGGGAAAACCATCCCCACGGCCGAGGCGCTCGCCGTATTTTTCTTTCAAAAGGTGGCAGCGCGCCTGCCCGAGGGCGTCCAGCTCTACAAAGTCCGTGTTCAGGAGGATGCCAACTTGTACGCCGATTGTCTCGGCCCGGATTAGGCGGTGTCTGTGACGCAACCAGCCGCAGCACAACTCACCCGAGGCGCCATCTTGGCGGGCGGGGCCGCGAGCCGATTTGGCGGCAGAGCCAAAGGACTCGAGACCGTCGGAGGCGAGCGCATCCTCGACCGCACGATTCGCGTGGTGCAGGACGCCGTTGGTGAGCTCCCATTGCTGGTGGCCAACGCGGACGATGCCAAGGACTGGATCGACGGTGCCGTCATCGTCAAGGACGTCATTCCCAACTGCGGAAGCCTCGGCGGTATCTATTCGGCCGTGTCTCAAAGCCGGGACCCGGTTCTCATCGCCGCCTGGGACATGCCCTTTCTCACCCTGGATTTGTTGAAGGCCTTGATCGCCGGGGCAACCGGGTTCGACGTCTTCCTCCCCGAGAGCAACGGGCCATTGGGGTTCGAGCCGCTCTGCGGCATCTACGACCCCGCGTGTGCCGAGCCGATCAAAGCGGCGTTGGACGACGAAGATTTCCGGACGACGAGTTTTCACGAACAGGTGCGTGTCAGTACCCTACCGTTGTCGGATGTAAAAACGTTTGGAGATCCGGACATGTTGTTCTTTAACGTGAACACGCCCAGCGACGTGGCAAAGGCCGAGAAGTTGTGGCAGACCCAATCCGCTTAGTATCAGTCGTTGGGAAAAAGAATAGTGGAAAGACCACACTCATCGTGGCACTTGCCTCTGAGTACGTGCGACGAGGACGAGTGGTCGGGACACTCAAACACGGCACCCATCCTGCCAAACTCGATCAAGAGGGAACCGACACTTGGCGACACATGCACGAGGGATCAGCCGAGAGAGTTCTCATCGAGTCTTCGGGGCACCGTGTGCTGATCCAGCGGCTCGAGAATGAAGAAGATCCGATTACGCTCGCGCGCCGTTACATGCTCGGCACCGACATCGTCATCGCCGAGGGGTTCACCAAACATCCGATTCCCAAAATCGAGGTGTACCGGCGCAGCGCGCACGCGGAACCGCACTACAAGAGCACACATCCGAGTGCCGACCACTGGTTCGCAATGGTGACCGATCACGAGACCACCGCGTATCCGTTTGCAACGTTCCAGTTCACCGATACCGCGTGGCTGGTCACGCTGTCACAACTGGCCTGGGCCAAGGCCATGATCATCGAAGATTAGCGGTGCAAACGCCCAACTCTGCAGCGAACGAGATCCTCGCAAATATTTCGCCGCTCCAACCCGAGCGGGTCCCCATCTCTCGAGCGCTCGGCCTGGTACTCGGCGAAGACGTCGTGAGTCCGGTGAACCTCCCGCATTGGGATAATTCGGCTATGGACGGCTATGCCGTCCGTGCCGAAGACGTGCAGGGCGCACCGCCTCACGAATTCGAGATTATCGAAGAAATTCCGGCCGGCGCGTTTCCAACCAAGCAGGTGGGACCTGGCCAATCCGCGCGCATCTTTACGGGAGCGCCGACTCCGTCCGGAGCCGACACAGTCATTCGTCAAGAAGACACCACCCGCCTCGACGAAACACATGTCCGTGTCGACGACACACGCGATGCGGGTCGGAACGTCCGGAAAAAGGCTGAAGACGTCCAGCAAGGGGACACGGTGTTGCACCAGGGGACCCCGCTCGAAGCGGCGGCGCTTGGAATGCTCGCGTCAGTTGCGTGCTTCGACGTTGCGGCACACCGCCGACCTGTGGTAGCCATCCTCGGATCGGGCGATGAGATCGCCGGAGAGGATGAGCGCGACGCCATCTTGAGCGGACAGAAAATCGCGTCGTCCAACACCTACACACTCGCCGCGCTCATCGAACGCACAGGAGCCGAAGTGCTGAATCTCGGAGTCGCGAAGGACGACCCCGACGACTTACGAGCGCGAATGCTCCACGCCGCGCCGGCCGATCTGATCGTAACAACCGCCGGCATCAGCGTCGGCGAGCACGACTTTCTCCATCAAGTCCTGGATGACCTTCACCTCGACAAGAAATTCTGGCGTATCCGGATGCGTCCCGGCGCCCCGGTGGGTTTTGGGTTGGTGGGCGATCTCAATGCCACACCGTGGATTGGCTTGCCGGGCAACCCGGTTAGCACCATGGTCACGTTCGAGCTCTTCGTTCGGCCGGCGATCCGGAAGATGCTGGGTCACACGAAGGTTTTCAGGGCAGTCACGACAGTCGTTGCCGCGGAGCCAATAACACTTGGGGCGCCACTACGCCATTTCTTGCGGGTCAAGTTGACAGGTGACCCCAGCCGGCCCGACGCGCATCTCACAGGCCCGCAGGGATCGGGGATACTCAGCTCAATGCTGTACGCCGATGCTTTGGCGATCGTCTCGGAGGACCAATCGGAAGTTCACGTCGGGGGGGAGTTGCAAGCGATCGTGCTCGATGACCATCGGCACGTGGAGAGCTGTCCGTGGTAACGCCGTAGGCAGTGGGGAGTGGGGAGTGGGCGGCTCTTAACGCGTACGATCCTCTTCTCCACGTCTCACATCCGCTTGTACGCCGGCCCGCTTCCGCCTTCCCGCACCGTCCAGCGCGGCCCCAACACGTCGGTAGCCTTACAGTCCACACAGTTGGGAGCGTTCACTCGGAGCTTGCCGTCCACCAATTCGTACACGCCGGCCGGACACATGCTTTCGTACATCTTGGCAACATCTGCACTGACGTTCTCGTTCACGACCAGATGTGAGGGAATTGTGTCACGCGTCGCATTGCCGGACTTGAAGACCGCGTCGACCTTGCTGAACGTCAGCTTCCCGTCGGGTGTGAACGGTTTCGAACCACGCGCCCGCTTTCGCACGTCGGCATCGGCTTCTATCCGGATCCGTTTGCCGAAGAGCCGCCCCCCGGTGAGGGTCATCAAGCTCGCTTTCACACCGCCCGTGAAAAAACCCTTCTTGAACGCCAACCGCATGTTGCGCGTGCGGAAAAGGTCGTCGAGGATGAACGAATCCTTCACGAGCTCGTCGTATGCGGCCAAATACGGCGCGGCGGTTTCGCCCTTCTTCAGCGCGTCAAAGATTGCGCGCGCCGCATAGATCCCCGACTGCATGGCATAGTGAATCCCCTTGAGCGACGGCACATCGACCAAACCGGCCGAATCGCCCAACAACAACACGCCGTGGCCGTAGCGGCGATCCGGCACGGAATAGAAGCCGCCCTCCGGAATCGTCTTGGCGCCCCACTCAACCATTGTGCCACCGTCCAGATAGCGCCGGAACAGCGGATGTAACTTCAGTTTTTGAAAGAGTTTGTGCACATCGACACCGGTCTGCCGGTAATCGAGTCCCACAACCAATCCGATGGCCACCAGGTTTGGTTCGAGGGGATACATGAAACTTCCCCCAAACGCATCCGTCGGAAGCGGCCACCCCATCGTGTGCACGATCGTATCGAGCGGGGTTTTCGTTTCCCAAATCTCTTTGACGCCGAGCGCATAGATCTGCGGGTTTTGCGAGCCGATGTTCTGCCATTCCAAGTAGGCCTGCGCGAG
>JAPULP010000240.1 GCA_027294815.1 Gemmatimonadota bacterium
GACGAACCCCAACGTGGCGATCGTGTCGACAAATGGTGTGGTTATCGGCGTAACGGCCGGAACCACCGAAGTAATCGCTCGGGGTTTTGGGACAGAGGTTCGCATGCCCATCATCGTGCACCGACCGGTGGCGTACCTGGAGGTTTTGCCGCGACCCGATGAAGGACCGGTGCTCATCCCGTTGAACGGTTCGCTCGTTTTCGACGTGCAGATGTTAGATCGTGCAGAGGTGGTAATCGCGGAGGCCCGCCCGTCGTGGATCATCGAGGATCGGACCATCATCTCCATCGATCGTGCGACGGCACGCGTAACCGGTCGCATCATGGGCACCACCAGACTGATCGTGCGCGGTCCCGGCGTTGAAGCGACTTGGACCGTCGAGGTGATGGGTCCGAACATCGCGATTCGCCAGCAGCGTGTCGGGTTGAGCAAGGGCGACCAGGCGTCGCTCGACGCATCGTTCGTGGACGCTGCCGGCAACGACTTGGGCGACGCGAGCGACCTCACGTGGACATCCCTGACGTCTGATGTCGCGACCGTCGACGCCAACGGCACGGTAACGGCCGCCGGTTTTGGCACTGCGCAAATAGTCGCTACTGCGAACTGGGGAGAGGCCGACACAACCGACGTGTACGTACAGGGCCGGATCTTGTTCACCGGCTACGATGCCGGGAGCCAGCCGGATCTCTACGCATTCGATCCCGACTCGCCGACGGTGATTGCGCAGATTACGAATGACGTGTGGACCGAGACCGCCGCGCGTTTCTCTCCCGACGGCTCACGCATCGCATACGTTACGAACGCCGCCGGTTTTGAACCCGGCGCTCAGACCCAGAAGATCGTCGTAATGAATGCGGACGGCTCCAATCCGGTGCGGCTGACCTCCACGCTCGATTCGGTTGTTGAGGCTGCGCCGGCTTGGACGCCCGACGGCAGCCAAATCGTCTACAGCTCGGGCGACGACATCTTCATCATCAACGCCGACGGTTCCGATCCGCGCCAGCTCACGTCCGGACCGACGAGAGACAACCAACCCGCAGTGTCGCCGGACGGCTCGACGATCGCATACCAGGCAAACGCCGACATTTTTATCATGACGCTCGACGGAATGCAGCAGCGGCCGGTGCAGGAGACTTCGGAACTCGAGATGTTACCAGGCTGGTTCCCTGACGGGCGACTGGTTTACCTGACTCAGCAGAGAAACCGACGCCGCCAGATCCGGATCGTCATGAGCCTGGATCTCAATACCGCCACGCCAGGTCAGGTCAGTCCCGTCGAGGTCTCGGTGTGGGGGTACGCCATCTCCGCGGACGGAAACACCGTGGCGTTCACGGTGCAGGACCCCGGTGGACGCTCGGTTCGGAAGCTGTTCCTCATGCAACTCTCCGGGGCCAACGCCGGCGTTCCCGTAGAAGTGCTGGCCGTTCCGCCGCTTGCGCAATTCTTCTTCCCGTCGTTCAAGCGATAACGCCAATCCGTCCATGAAAGCGTTGGTGCTGCGCGGGCACGGCGATACGTCGATGCTCGAGTTGACCGACGTGCCGACGCCGGAGATTTCCGACCCCGGCGACGTCCGTATCGCGTTGCGGGCCGGCGCGCTGAACCACCTGGACCTCCTTACCATGGAGGGATTTCCGGGTTTGAAGCTCGACTTCCCGCACATTCTCGGTGGCGACGGCGCAGGCGTGGTGGAATCCGTCGGCGGGGAAGTCACTGCGTTGCGACCCGGCGACCGCGTGCTGTTCAATCCCGGCATATCGTGCTACCGGTGTGAACAATGTCTCGCGGGAGAGCACTCGCTTTGCCTCGAGTATCGCCTCGTGGGCGAACACCTGCCGGGCACCATGGCGGAGTATATCGTCCTTCCCCATCAGAACGTCGCGATCGTGCCGACGCCGCCCGATCCGCATCCGCCGATCTCGTGGGCCGAGGCCGCGGGGTATTCTTTGGCGACGTTGACCGCGTGGCGGATGCTGAACACGCGCGCGCGGTTACAACCCGGAGAAGTCGTATTGATCTGGGGCATCGGAGGTGGCGTGTCGAGCGTCGCGCTGTCAATTGCGAAGGTTCTTGGGGCATTTGTCATTGTTACGTCGTCGAGCGAGGAAAAACTCGCCATCGCCGGTGACATGGGCGCCGACGTCATGTTGAACCACACCGAGCTCGATGTGGCTCGAGAAGTGCGAAACGTCACGCACAAACGTGGTGCGGACGTCGTGGTCGACAACGTTGGCGAGGCGACGTGGGAACATTCCCTGAGAGCGCTTGGCAAGGGAGGCCGCCTCGTCACCTGTGGTGGCACCACCGGCCCGATGGTCGTGTCGGACGTCCGAAGGATATTCTGGAATCAATACACGATCATGGGTTCTACGATGGGCAACGCGAACGAATACGCACAAATCATCGCGCTGTTGGAGGAGGGGAAGCTTCGAACCCGGGTCGACTCAACGTTCCCGTTGGAGCGGGGCGTCGAAGCCGTCGAGCGGCTGCGTGACGGGAGGCAGATGGGGAAGATTGTGGTTGAAGTGAGAGGTGAGAAGTAAGAGGTGAGAGGGCCCGACCCTTCCCCCGGTTGGGGCGGGGTAGGGCCTTCTCACTTCTCACCTCTCACTTCTCACCGTCTGTACCGTTCCAACCACTGTAGGTCGTCCTCGTCCGTCATCACCGCATACAGCACGCCGTTGCCAAACCCGATGAGCCGCCGGCCTGCGGGGAGCAGCACCTGCTTCACCAACTCTCCACGTCCGTCGAACACGTCG
>JAPULP010000241.1 GCA_027294815.1 Gemmatimonadota bacterium
GGTGACACGGTTTCCTCGTCGTCTGAAGAACTATCGGAAGATAATATATTGTCTTACGATAGTTAGCAAGTCCAACTCCTGGCCGCTGCGCGCCTGGCACCGACATCGACGGATGCGTCGCCCCTCCCCATTGACGATATAGCGTATACGCCATAGATATATAGCGTAGACACTATATCCCCCGAGGTCAGCAGGTGGGAAAGATCTCGGTCGTCGATTCTCGAGGCAGGCAAGGTGCAATGTGCGAAGCATTCTTTCGATTGTCGTCGCGGCAACGCTCGTCGCGACATCTCACCAACCTTTGGGCGCCCAGAGCGGGCCACGTCAACTACCGGCCTCCGTCCAGGTCGGTGACCGGGTGCGGTTCTGGGTGCCCGAGGTGCTGGTGGCGACGTACGGAGTCCTGGCCGCGTGGACGGCCGACAGTTTTGCCATCGACGAGACCTGGCATTTGATGGAGTCCGTTACCAGGCTCCAGGTGACGAGGCGGCCCTCGAGCGACGAGGTCAGCTCTGCGACATATGTCGGGGGGTTCATCGGTGCCGCGGCCGGTCTCGCTTACGTGGCGCCGTGCTACATTTTCCCGTGTCGGAAAAAGGATCTCTGGAAATACTGGGTAGCTGCGGCGGTCTTGGGAGCGGTGACCGCGGGGCTTCGCAAGAGTCGCGAAACCCGGTGGGAGGACGTTCCGCTACACCATCTGACCTTGTCGCCACTGCGCAAAGGCGGGTTCGGTATCGGCGTCCGCCTCGTGTTCTAGGGTCTTTACGATTCACTGTCGGGAACAATCACCCTTCACGCGACGTAGTGACGTCGGAAGCGGATCTGGATTCCCACTATACGTGAAGAGGAGTAAATGAGGATGAGAACCCCTTGCTTGTTGGTCGGGTCGCTTGCCGTGGTGGCGATGGTTCCTGAGCCGCATCAGGAAGGTTTCAGGGCCGAGTTGGTGGGAGCGGCCGTCATTTCGCGCGATGAGGGCGACGACGTCTTTCCCGCACTCACGCCTGACGGGAATGCCTTGTACTTCTCGCGTCCGAAAGAAGGAAGAGGCTGGCCCGATCAGACGATCATGTTCTCGCGTCGCGCCGGCGAGGGTTGGTCCGAGCCGGAGGTGGCTTCTTTCTCGGGCTCCCAATACAGCGACCGCGCGCCGCGGTTTTCCGCGGACGGTAACACGTTGTTCTTCACGACGAACCGCCCACTGCCCGGCGGTACGTTCAGCGCTAACGATTACAACATTTGGGTCGTACGTCGTGCGAGTAGCGGCTGGTCCGATCCCGAGGCGCTGTCCGGATCGATCAATACGTCCAGTCCCGAGATTCACACGTCCGTGACCGGTGACGGGACGCTCTATTTTGCCTCTGCACGACCCGACGGTCACGGTCGCAGCGACATCTATCGCGCCGCGCCGCGCGGAAGTGACTACGCCGAGGCAATCAACATCGGCGCACCCATCAACACCGAGCAGAGCCAGCCTGACGTGTATGTCAGCGCCGACGGCCGGATGATGATCCTGGCGATCACCGACCATCCCGATGGATTTGGGGGGGACGATCTCTACGTGAGTTACTTCCGCAATGGAAGGTGGACCACGCCACGTAACCTGGGGCCGGCGGTCAATACGCCGGAGTACGAATACGGTCCGACGTTGTCACCAGACGGTGAGTACCTCTACTTCTCCAGTCATCGGAACGGGTCGGGGAGGATTTATCGGATCAGGTTGGCGGAGGTTGGTGTCGAAATCGAGTGACGGTTGACCCCGGGCTTGCGCCCGGGGTTGGCTCCTCGGTGCAACGTGTCTTTATGCGTCCGCGTTCGTCAGCATCCGTCAGCGGTCATCCGCGGCCTTACTCGTTACGCAAAGCATGCATCGGATCCACGCGCGTCGCCCGACGCGCCGGTACGTAGCCGGCGACGATCGCAATGATGCCTAATCCCACCGCAACCGATGCGAAGATCACCGGATCGGTGACGCTCACACCAAACACCATCGAGTTCAACAGCCGGCTCAACCCGAACGCGCCAACGAGCCCTACCGCGATCCCGATACCGGTCAACAACGCGGCGTGCCCGAGCACGATGGCACGCACCTGCGATGCGCGGGCGCCGAGCGCCATCCGGATACCGATTTCCGAGGTGCGCTGGCTTACCAGGTAGGACAACACACCGTACACGCCGATAGCAGCCAGGGCCAGCGCGACGACGGCGAAGACGCCCATGAGCATCAGGGCAAACCGATCTCGCGCGATCTCGCGCGCCATCACATCGGTCATGGCTTCGGGATTGTGTAACACCAAATCCGGATCGATTGCGGCAAGTTCTAGTGTAGCCAAGTCCCACAGGTCTGGTCGCAGCGTCTCCGTCTTGACGACCTGGGTGAGTGACCAGTTGCGATTGTCGGCGAATTGCGAATGCGGTATGTAGACCTTACGGGCGAACTCTCCACGGTGGTCGTGCGCAACATCCTCTACGACTCCAACGACCGTCCTCTCCGGTTCGCCGTTGATGCTTATCTGTCCACCAACGGCTTCTCGGTCGGCAAAGGCAAACTCTGCGGCTGCCCTGTTCAGGAGTGCCACGCTCGGCGTATCGACACGATCGCCGGACTCGAAGACGCGGCCCTCGACGACGGCTATTCCAAGCGCTTCGAAGTAATCACCCTCGACGACTCTCACCTGGAGCGAGGTCCAATCGGACATGCCCTCGGGTGTGTCCCACTGGTAACCCCAAATGTGGTATTCCCCCGACACGGGAAGCTTGGAAATGGCTCCCGCCCCCCGAACGCCGGAGATCGTCCGAATACGATCCTGGAACGATTGATGAAAACGAACTCGTTGCTCGGCGTCGGCGTAGCGGGCGGATGGAAGGTTGACCTCGAACGTCGCGATGTTCTCCGGGTCCACACCGAGCTCGAGCTGCTGGAGTTCGACGAAGCTCTTGATGAGAAGACCGGCACCGACCAACAGCACGACGGCGAGCGCCATCTGGCCCGACACGAGCGCTCCGCGCAGATGCTTCCCGTGCACCCCGGCGGTGCTGCCCCGGCTTGCGTCGCGAAGGATATGGTTGAGATCCACCTTCAACGCCTGCCATGCGGGCGCAACTCCAAACAGGAGACCCGTGAGTATCGTCATCGCTGCGGTAAACGCGAGTAATGTTGGGTCGAACGATATCGCTTCGGCACGAGCCAGCGATTGAGGGCTTACCGCGAGAAGCACTCGGACGCCAATGACTGTTGCTGCCAGTCCCGCTACGCCACCGATGGCGGCAATCACGAGACTCTCGACCAGCAGTTGTGCCGCCAGCCGAAGTCTGCCCGAGCCGAGTGCGGCACGCACCGCTATTTCTTTCTGGCGTGCGATGCTGCGGGCAAGAAAGAGATTGGCCACGTTGACGCACGCGATGAGCAGCACCAAACCGGCCGCACCCATGAGTACGAAGAGCATAGTGCCGGTGGGGCCGACGACATCGTCGAGCAACGGGTAAATGGTAACGCGAGAGTCTTGCCAGTCGCCGGAAAGTCCTTCGAGAATACCTGCCTGCACGGCGTCGACTTCTGCTTGCGCTTGCGCCAGCGATACGTCGGGTTTCAGGCGGCCAATAATCGTCAGGTAGTGATTCCCGCGTGAATTCTGCCCACTGCGTTGCATGCCGGCCGGCACCCACACATCGACCTCCCCGGCTATGACATCGAACATCCCCGGGCGCATCACGCCAACCACGGTGTGTGCCTCACCATCGAATGTGAGCGTCGAGCCGATGACGTCGGGATCCGAGTTGGTGAGCGTGGACCATGAACGGTGACTCAAAATGGCGAACGGTGCACTCCGCCGCGGTGTGTCCTCTTCTTCGCTTCCAAAGGTTCGACCGAGGAGCGGCGTCGCGCGGTAGACCTCGAAGTATCCCGCACTCACCGGCAGTGCGCGCAATCGTCGTGGTGTCCCCAACCCGGTTGCGTCGAGTCCGATCTCGCGATACGTGTACAGCGCGGCGAGGCCGTCGAACGCGTCGACCTGTTCGCGAAGGTCGAGGAAGTCCAACCCCGGCATGTATTGACGTTGGTCTCGGTTATCGACGTGGGACCGATACATACGCACGAGTTGGTCCGGCTCGTGATAGGGCAGGGGGGTGAGCACCACCCCGTACAGCACACTGAACACCGCGGTCGTGGCCCCGACGCCGAGCGCCAGGGTTATGACCGCAATGCTCGTGAATGCCATGTTCTTTCTGAGACTGCGAACGGCATAACGGACGTCTTGCGTCACGAGTGCCAACGCCGCAATCGGGCCAATGCGGCGTGGCCCGCCAGGTGTCATGATTTCACGTGCCGCCATTCGTAGTCGCTGTCCGATACGCTCTCCGGGAACACGTAACAAGAACACGACAGCCTGCTTCCAATACCACAACCGAGCCACCGTCCGGCCACGTTTGTTCGCGTGGCGGTGAAACCGCTCGGCAAGATCGCCGAGGGTGTCTTCCCGCTCGCGAGGTGGAAGCAAGCGCGCGATGAGGCGTGTCGCCATGGT
>JAPULP010000242.1 GCA_027294815.1 Gemmatimonadota bacterium
GACGTCGAAAACATTCTCGTCCGTCTGTTGCAAGCCGGCGACTTCAACGTCAACGACTGCGAGCACGGCATCATCTACATCGACGAGATCGACAAGGTCGCGCGGAAGAGTGAGAACCCCAGTATCACACGAGATGTGTCGGGCGAGGGCGTGCAGCAAGCACTCCTGAAGATTCTCGAAGGTACGATCGCGTCGGTTCCCCCGCAGGGTGGCCGCAAGCACCCGCAGCAGGAATACATCCAGATCGACACCAAGGATATTCTGTTCATCTGTGGGGGTGCGTTTGACAGCCTCGAGAAGATCATCGAAGCCCGGACGGGTCGACGGCAGATCGGCTTCGGCAAGGAAGAAGTAGACAGCGGAAAGGTCGAACAACTCAAGGCCAACCCCTATGCAGAAGTGGAGCCCGACGATCTGCTCCGTTACGGTCTCATACCGGAGTTGGTGGGACGTCTCCCGGTCACCGTCCCCCTCGAGCAGCTCGACGAAGCGTCAATGATAAAGATCCTCCTGGAGCCGAAGAACGCACTGACCAAGCAGTACAAGAAGCTGTTCGAGCTGGAAGGTGTCGGCCTCACCTTCGATCCGGAAGCGTTGCGCGCGGTCGCCAAGCGCGCCGTCAAACGCGGCACCGGCGCTCGCGGATTGCGGGCCATCCTCGAAGGACCGATGACCGACATCATGTTCGATCTTCCGACTCGGGATGATGTTCGAGAGGTTGTGATTACGACGGAATGCATCACCGAGAATCGGTCACCGCTGATCGTGACGGCGCAGCCGACCAAGAAGGAAGCCTGAAGCCGGTCACGTTCATCGGCAGCTTTCCAACCGCCGACTTTCAAATCACACCACCCCTCCCGGAAGTAGCTTTCCTGGGCCGATCCAACGTGGGCAAGTCGTCCTTGATCAACGCCCTCGTAGGACGAAAGGCCATCGCTCGTATCAGCAAGAGCCCGGGAAAAACCCGAGATTGCAACGTCTATAAGGTCGCGGAGCGATTGTATCTCATCGATCTTCCCGGCTACGGCTACGTGCGGTTGTCGAAGTCCGAGCGCACTAGATTCTCCAAGCTGATCGACAAGTACCTGGAGACCCGGGCTTCTCTCGCAGGCGTCGTGTGGCTCCTCGACGCTCGGCGCGACCCGTCGGCCGAGGACATCGCGTTGAGTGACAAGCTCGCTCAATTGGAGGTGCCGGTGCTCGTCGCGATCACGAAGGGAGACAAGCTCGGCCGCGAAAAACGCGCAACGCAGATGCACGCCATTCTTGACAAGGTGGGATTGACCGAAGACCAGGCCGTGATGACCAGCTCGGTCACCAAAGAAGGCGTAGGCGATTTGCAGAAATCGATCCTCGCGCTTGCGGCTGAGGTGCGCCGATGAGCGTAGCGCGGCTGGGTTGGCGTGCCGTGGTAGTGAGCATGGCCGGCGTCGGCGTTTTGCCGTCGGGCGCTGTCGCCCAGGATGCAGACGACCTCTTGCCGCCCCCGGGCTTGGGCAGCCTTCGACAAGAAGATCTCGCGGTGCGGCTGGATGGAGCAAACGTGGAAATCCGGCTCATGCCGCTCGACGAATTGATCCTACGGCTGCTCGCCCCCGATTCCTACCGATCTCTCCACGCACTGCGCGAGATGAAGGCCGCCGAAATTCATGGCTCGGCCGAGCGTTTTGGAGTGATGGAGCCTGTGGCATTCCTTGTCACGGTCTATGGAAAGCAAGAGCAGGCGCCGTTCGACCCCGAGCAGGTTGTGATCATCAGCCGAAACCGACTGTTTCGACCCATTGGGATTTTGCCCATCACCCCGTTGTGGAATCAGCAGCGAGTGTCGCAGCGCGAGACGGCCGCCGCCGTCTACGTGTTCGAGACGGGAATCGCGATGCTGGAACCGTTCACGGCAGAATACGTGGGCGTGACGTCGGATCAATGGACCCGTTCACTACGTCGCATCGAACGGGAACGCGCACGAATCGCGAGTCGACAAAACCGCTAATACTGCGTATCACAAGTACGGTGACTGTTGACCATCTCGCTTTCACCGCAGAGACCGCCGAGGGCGCAGAGACACCTTGGTGAACGAACTCCGGGAGAATCTCTGCGATCTCCGCGTGCTCGGCGGTGAACCGGGGGGACGGGAGAGGCCTCGGCCTAGCGCCGAATGCGCACCCCGCCCAGGATCATGCGAGGCAATCCGGGCCTAGCCCCCGCCGGCCGCCGCGCAACCACGTACGACTCGTCGGTGAGATTCTGCACCGCCACATAGAGCGCACTCCACGGCCCCAACTCGAACTCGGCTGACATATTCACCACGACGAATGCGTCGGTGCGCTCGCTGCGTGAGACCGGACCTTGACCCGCGACCGTTCGCATCGCGGCAGAATAGTTAGCGCCCGCCGTGACCGACCAACGGTTGCTTTCCAAGCCCACCCATCCGCTCAGCTGCGCTCCCGGAATGTATGGCACCCGATCACCCTCCTCGACCGAACCCCACGGACCAAAGTCACTGTCGAACGCGGTTCGAAACTCCACCTTCATATAGGTGAACGTGAGGCCCCACGGCACCGTGAATACTGGCCCCCCGATGCCCAGCGGTGTGTACTGCAACGAAGCCTCCACGCCGAACGCATCCACCGCCCCACCGTTGAATTGGGTGCCCACACCGCTACCACCGGTGGCCAACGCCGCCGCGCCGAGGATGTTGCCGTAGTCGCTGAAAAAACCGGTGAACTGTGCGTTGACCTCTCCCGTGCTGTACCGCACGCCCAACTCGTAGTTGACACTCGATTCGGACTTGGTTTCGCGATCGGCGCCTGGGGAGGGCGGACTGAAACCACGATGCACACCACCAAAGATCCGGAGGTCGTCCCGCACCGCGTAGCTCGCACCGATCCCCGGAATGATCACACGCACTCCGTTGTCACGGACACGGTCCGGGGCGATCCGATCCGGATCGTCCGTCCGGTAGTCCGTGCGGGTAAAGTCGATTGTTTCGAACCGCACGCCGGGGGTGAAACTCCACGATCCCACATCGATGCGATCTTGTACGAACAGCGCCAGAGCCCGCGCGTCGCTGACCCGGTTCGATTGGCTTCCCGGAGCACCCGAATCCGTCAACACCATCCGATTGGCCAGCATCTGAAAGCCGTCTTCGTGCTGGAACCGATCCTCCTGATCTTCGTGGTACCGCGCTCCAATCTCGATCTCGTGGTTGACGGCGCGGCCCGGGAACTGCAAACCGACGATCGATTGAATGCCATGTCCGAAGTAAGTCCGGTTGTTCGCTCGCACGCGAAGATCGCCTGGGCCGGAATCGCCACCCCGAAGCACCGCCATCTCGGACGTAAAGCGGGCCGACTGCTCGAGCACCCGGCTGATGTTCGTACCCAGCACGCTCTGGAGCTTGTACCAGTTGCGGTCGGTCTCGTTGCGATAGACAATGGTCGTGAGATCGAATTGACCGCCCGGCCGAATAAAATGCCGGACGTGTATCTGCCGATGCTCGACGCGCATGACGTCATGTTGAGAGGCGGAGTACCGGAGGGTCGGGTTCAGTGCGAAGTCCGCCTCGGTGAGCCCCAAGTAGGTCTCGTCCGATCGCTGGCGGTTGTAGCCGAGCTTGATCTCGAGCTCCTGATAGGTCGATGCCCACCGATCGGTGTGTACCCGAAACTTCGCGTTGTAGTCGCCGACGTCGAAGCCCGTGTTTCCCGTCGCCAGCCGCTTGAAACCGTCGGTGGCGGTCTTGTACCCCTGTACCAACCAGCCGAAGTTGGACCCCGCAGCCCCGACCGAGGCATCGACGCGGCGCGTGGCGAACGCGCCTCCTGCGACTTCGAAGTCAGCCCGGAAGTCGTCTGGAATAGGCGTGGAGATCAAATTGATCGCCCCACCGACGGTGCGCGGGCCGTACTTGATCTGACTCGATCCCTTTCGCACCTCCACACCGTGCATCCGACCCATCACCGGGAAGTAGTACGCCGATGGCGCAGCGTAGGGAGCAGGCGCGATGAGGATCCCGTCCTCCATGAGCGTAATATTGGAGGATCGCTCCGAGCCCGTCGCGCGGAGACCGATGTTGGGCCGCAATCCAAACCCCTCTTCCTCCTGCACGTGGACGCCGGGCACTTGGCGCAGCGTCTGGTGCACGTCGTGGAAGGGATTGCGTTGGACGATCTCTTCCCCGGTGATGACGTGTACCGATCCGGGGATGTCGTCGAGATTTCGAGCCAGCTCGGTGCGGCTCCGGAGGACTTCGATCGCCGG
>JAPULP010000243.1 GCA_027294815.1 Gemmatimonadota bacterium
GCGAGCCCTGTTGATACCACTGCCCGTTGGCTCTGCGACGGAACGCGTGCACCGTGTTCTGTCCGGGGGCGCCCACCAACGCCGCGTATCCGCTCACAGCCACAGCACTTCCGAAGGTCGGGTCGGCCTCGGCAGACGTGAGTTTTCCAATCTCAGCCCAGTTGCCCGCGCCGGTTTTCTCGAATACGAAGACGACGCCGCTCTCGCCCTCCTGCGTCGTGCCGGCGACCAGCAGCGTGCCGCCGTCGAGGGCGATGGCCCGCCCAAACCGGTCACGCGCCGTGGTCTCCGACGAAACCAGCTGAGCCCCCTCCAGCCACTCGCCTCCGATCCGGCGATACACATAGACCACGCCCGAAGTGGCCTGGTTGGCGGCTTCGCCCACCAGAATCTCGCCGCCGCCCACGGCCACGGCGCGTCCGAAACCGCTTTGCGCCAGGGCCGGCGGAGCGGGGGCGATCAAGAAGAGGAGAAGAACTCCGAATAGGTGGGAACCAGGCCTTTTCATACTCAACCTCTATGGAAGTGGACCATCACAGTGTCGCAAACTTATACGCCAGAGGGGACGTCCGTGTTGCTCCGATTCCCCTTCGGCTGTCGGAGAAAGATACACGGCGCTGGGCTGGCGAGGGAGGTCGCGGCGAAGGGTCAGCGGTGTTGCGGGTTAGCTCGGTTACAAGGTGTCAGGTGTCAGGTGTCAGGGCTTGAATCTTCTGCACCTGGCACCTAGCACCTGACACCTGAAACCTCCCCCTCACTCCTCCCTGAGGGCCGTCACCGGATCGATCTTAGTCGCCCGTCGGGCCGGGAGCAGACAGGCGATGAGGCCGACGGCGGTGAGCATCAGGCTCACTTGAACAATCGGGCCCACGTCGATCGACCCCAGGTCAGTGGAGGCCCCCGGAATGTCCACGGGGAGCGCGGCGATGAGCTTCGTGATGACGGCTGCTACCGGGGCACCGATGAGCAGCCCCGCCCCGGCGAGTACCGCACCCTGACGAGTGACCGTGGCGAGCACCTGGCGGGGTCTCGCGCCGAGGGCCATCCGGATCCCGATCTCACTCGTCTGTTGGGAGACGGAAAACGCCATGACGCCGTAGACGCCGATTGCGGCAAGCGCCAGCGTCAGGAAACCGACGATGAAGAGCAACTGCGTAAGCACGACCGGCGCCGCGAGTTGGGTTTCGATGAACTCGTTGAGCGTTTGCACCGCGGCGACTGGCTGATCGGGATCGACGTTCCATATGGCGGCTTGTGCGGAGGCTGCGACTTGGTACGGATCGCCCTCCGTTTTGATGGCCAGACGAAACGTGCGAACCGGAAGCTGCGCCATCGGGAAATACACGGTCGGTTGAATTGGCTGCAAACCGGCCAGGCGCGTCTGCGCAACGTCGACCACCACGCCGACGATCTCGCGCGATTCTTCCCGAATCGTGATCCGCTGGCCCACGGGGTCGGTTCCCTCGAAGAAGCGCTCGACCATCCTCTGGTTGACCAGCACCACGGGAGCGGCATCGGCACGATCGCCGTCCGTGAACCCCCGTCCCGAGCGCAGCGCGATGTCCATGGTGTTGAGGTAGTCCGTATTGAAGGTCAGCCACGATGCTCGAGGCTGTTCGTTCCGCTCCACGGTTCGTCCGTCGATGGTGAAGGAGCTGCTCGGCAGCCCGAACGCACGCGGCAGTTGGTTTGCTATGGCGACCCCGCGTACGCCGGAGACTTGCTCCAATTCACGTTGCGCGTTGTCCACGAACCGCGCCATCGCTTCGCCGTCGGCGTACTTGAACTGGGGCAGGGTGACTTCCATCGTCAGGAGGTTGTCTGAATCGTAGCCGGCGTCGATGTCGAGAACGGTGTGGAACGTATTGGTGAGTGCGGCCGCTGCGATCAAGACGATCAAGGCCAATGCGAACTGTGTCATGACGAACGCGCCGCGCAGGCGCTTTTTCGTCTTGGATGTGGTGTTGGACCGACCGCCGTCAGTCAGCGCTGCACGAAGATCGCCGGAGATGGCCTGGGCGGCCGGCGTGATGCCGAACGCGAGCCCGGCGACTAGTGACAGCACCACGCTGAAGGCGATGACTTGTCCGTCGATCCGCGGCAGGAATATCTGGGGTAACTGCACGGGGATAGCCTCGGCAATTCCCCGCACTCCCCAAACGGAGAGGATCGTACCCAGCGTGCCGGCGATGAGCGCAAGCAGCATGCTTTCGCTCAACAGTTGTTGGACGATGCGCGCTTTGCCGGCCCCGAGCGCGGTACGAACCGCGAGTTCCTTTTGTCGTGCTTCCGTTTTCGCGAGCAACAGGCCCGCCACGTTGGCGCACGCCACGAGGAGTGTCATACCGACGACGGCCATGAGGATCAGAATCAGCCCTCGGTCGGTGTCAGATGGGAAGTTCTCACGAATCGTC
Source organism: Gemmatimonadota bacterium (assembly GCA_027294815.1). GTDB lineage: Bacteria > Gemmatimonadota > Gemmatimonadetes > Gemmatimonadales > GWC2-71-9 > B3T1B10. The sequence goes on from JAPULP010000243.1 coordinate 2,415, forward strand.
TGAACGTTGACGCTCCAGTTCTCGTTCTCGGTTGGATATGCTTCCGCGAGCTGCGACGCGATCGTGACCATTTCAGCTTCGGCACGTTCGAAGGCCACTTCCGGCTCTCGCCACGCGGCGACCGTGAGGATCCTCGTCTGTCGGTTATCGCGGCGATCCTCAAAGGTTGTGGGAATCCAAAGGGTGACCGTGCCCAGCAAGTAGTCGAAGGTTTCTGGAATCACGCCTACCACCGTGTGCGCAACATTGTTGAGCATGATGGTGGTGCCGACAATGGAGGAGTCTGCACCGAACTGATCTCTCCACACCGTTTCCTTGATGACAGCGACAGGTGCGTCTTCCGGACCGCCCTCGTCCGGCAAGAACGTTCTGCCGATCATGGCTTCCGCGCCAAGTGCAGAAAAGAAATTGGGTGTCACCTGGGCGCTCGTGAGCCGTTGCGGGCGTTCGATCCCCGTCAGGCTGCGCTGCA
>JAPULP010000244.1 GCA_027294815.1 Gemmatimonadota bacterium
TATCTGGATGGACTTGAACAATATACCTACCTAATACGCCAATCTCGCCCCAGCGTTTCATCATCAGTCGGACAGTCGGACAGTCGGACCGTCGGACGGAGAAGGCGGGACGGCGGAACGGCGGTAACCGCCGCAAAGTTCGTCACGGCTCACGGCTCACGTTTGTACGGCTCCCTGCTCCCCCACCCCTGTGCCCCCATTTAGTCTACGGTTAGTTTTGCTCTTCCTCGCTTGGTGAGAGTCCATGCTCCAATCCTTCGACGAGCGCAACCGCGACCTGATCGTGAATGTCAACGGCGAGTTGGTCCACCGAGACAATGCCGGGATAAGCCCGTTCGACAGCGTCGTCCAGGGGGGAGACGCCGTTTGGGAGGGCCTGCGACTCTACAACGGACGCATTTTCCGATTGCTCGAGCATCTGGACCGGCTGCGGCGTTCGGCCACGGCGTTGGCGTTTACCGATATCCCATCCAACGACGATATCATCGAAGAGATTCGGCGCACGCTCGAGGCCAACGGCATGCGCGACGGAGTGCACATTCGCTTGACGCTCACGCGGGGCGTGAAGATCACATCCGGCATGGATCCACGCCTCAATCAGTCCGGCCCGTCACTCATCGTGTTGCCCGAATACAAGCTGCCTGTCTATGACAAGGGCGGGCTGACGTTTGTCACGAGTTCAATCCGCCGGTCCCCACCCGACTTTCTGGATCCGAAGATCCACCACAACAATCTGCTGCCGTCGATTCTCGCCAAGATCGAAGCGAACGTGGCGGGGGCGGACGCGGCGTTGATGCTCGATCGGGATGGATTCGTCGCCGAGGGACACGGCATGCACGTGTTCATCGTCGGGGAGAAGATGGTCTCCACCAGCCACACCCGCGCCTGTCCGGAAGGCATCACTCGGCAGACGGTGCTCGATCTGTGCGCGGCACACGGTATCGCACATGAGGTGCGTGACATCACGACCACGGAGGTCTATACCGCCGACGAATTGTTTTGCACGGGGACGATGGGAGAGTTGGCGGCGATTACGACCGTGGATGGAAGAACGATCGGCAACGGGCTAGTGGGACCGATGACGCAGCGGCTGTCGGAGTTGTATGCGGAGGAAACGGCCACGACGGGGTACGAGATTGTTGAGGACAGTGGGTGAGGCGAGTCGGTCTGCGGGGAGCCCTCTGTGGGGGAATGGAGAATTTCGCGTCGGGTCACATGTAGTATCTTTCGTGAAGCACAAGAACCGAGGCAAGTCTTTCAATACATGGATCACTCGACCACTGAGTTTACGCATTACAAAGACTACACCATCGAAGCCAACCCCCCGCGCCTCGACAAGAAGCAGTGGGGTACGTTTATCGTCATCAGTCGCAACCCCCCCGAAGGCGCAAAGCGGCGAGCGTTTGACGATCAGAACACGTTTTCCAACAGGCTCGATGCGGTGCGTCACTGCGTCAATCTCGGACGCAAGATCATCGACGGTGAATTCCCCGACCGCTCGGTGAGCGATCTTTAGGCTCCGACCGACGGTGGTCTCACGTCGGCGTTGTCTATTTTTTGGGGTGTTGCTCTCCACCGCCACTCCGTCACCAACCTCCGCCCAACAATGTGATGGCGTCCGAGGCGGCCGTGTCTGGGCGCTCGCCGGGGCGTACGTAGCAACCCAGGCGGCCGTGTTCGCGGTGCGCGCCGACGACTGGTGGTTCACCCCAACCATGTCGTTTCGCGCGTCTTGGGATCAGTCCGCCAACAAAGAACAGGACGGGCTACTCCACATGGCCATCGCGTACCAGGCGTCGCAGATCACCGCGTTTGCGTGGGATTGGGCTTGTGTCCCTTACACGACCGCGGGTTGGCTCGGCGCCGCTACGGCGGTCGCGATCAACATTCCCAAAGAGATTGGCGACGGCGTGCACGAGGGAAAGTCCTTCTCGCTACGCGACATGCTGTGGACAGTAGCGGGTGCAACGCTCCCCGCAATACACCGTTCCGTTCCGGCAAGCAAGAACGTTGTGTTCAAATTCTGGTACTGGCCCTCGAACGAATTTCAAAACCGGCTACCCGGCGAGTTGCCTCAGCTCGAAAATGATTACGCCGGTCAGCGCTACTATCTCGCCTACGCCCCCGGCCGATACACCGGCCCGCCCGAACAGCGATGGCGTTCGCCGATGGGGATCGCCGTCGGTCACAGCATCCAGAGCTGGATCGTCGAACCTCCGATGCACGAGTGGTATCTCACGCTGGACGCGCAATTCCGGGGCTTTCCCGTCCGGGGCAAAACGTGGCAAAAAATCGCCACCGTCCTCGACCAAATCCACTTCCCGCTGCCCGGACTCCGCCTCCGGGGTGGCAACGTTTCCTTCGGGTTTTTCTAGGGATTCCGGCCCCGCACGAGTCGCCCGGACCAGTCTTGTTGACTAAACGTGTACTATGTGGTACATAGTATACAACATGAGTCAGTTTGGAGCATTCGTCCGAGATCGACGCGAACGGCTGAGGCGCGAGGATTCGCGCTTCTCGGTTCGCCAACTCGCTCGGCGGCTTGGGGTGGAACCGTCGTATCTCAGCAAGGTCGAGCGCGGTGAGACCGCTCCGCCATCGGAGGCCAAAATCGTCTTACTGGCGAAGGAGTTGAACGAAGACCCCGACGTGCTGCTGGCCATGGCCGGCAAGGTGTCGTCCGATCTTCAGGAAGTGATCAGGAAGCGACCCGAGCTGTTCGGACAACTGATTCGTGAACTCAAAGACATGCCGGAGCACGCGGTGTTGAGGCTGGTGCGAGAGGTGAGGGACGGGAGATGGTAGCCGCGGGATGACGCTAAAGCTTTGGAGGTCGCGGATCCCCAACCCACCCCGGTAGAGCCAACCCCGGGGTCACGAACGAGTTGTCGCCGTCGTAGAGCCAACCCGGGCGCGAGCCCGGGGTCACCAGAGCGCCGGTGCGCACACCATGAACCTGGCAATATGAGATCAACAAGAGGTGATGCATGATCGAGCTACAAAGCGATTCATTGGTATTTCGTTTTCCAGACGTACACAGGGACGCGGTGCTGAGGATTGGGTTTCAGCGCACGCTTCGAATCCCGGACGATGACAAGAATTATCCCCTGCCCCCCGGCTTGGGACTCTTTCCGTTGCAGCACGTGGACGACTTTCCGGATAGCGTTCCGGAATTGTGGACGCAACACGGCGGCGTCATGCTCCCGATGTACCAGTCGGAAGCGCTATGGATCAACTTCAGCAGCGACTATCCATTCGCGATCAAGGTGGCGGCCGGCAAGATCAACGCGGTGACCGGCGAAGACTGGACCGACGGACTGCATCGCGACCCCCAGGACTACATGGTCGCACCGGGACAACCGTGGCTCGATGGTTTTTGCGTTGAGAAAGGACTCATTCGGCAGTTTATCGCCATGCCTCTTGGCAGCGGGTACAGCGCCGAAGAGCAGCTGACCGGCAAGGCGGAATACGGCGGACTGCAGATTGTCGCCTTTCCTCTAAAGAGAGAGGCCTACGAACGAATCCGCAAAGAGCGCAGGGCCTACAGCGACCGTGTGGGATACGCCCCGCCCGAAGAAGCTGCCGCCATGATGTGCCTCCAAGACGAGGCGCCCGGAGATTTTGACATGGGGCTCGGCGCCGGCGGGCAAATGGAACAGGAGATCTACGACGACTCCTACGGATTCGACGATTGGGACCTACGGCACTCGAGTCGGTGTTTCGTGCATCTGACAAACTCGATGGTGTGGCGAGCGATTACCGGCGGCGACCCCCCTACAGTGCCGCCGACGTCGAGCGAGTACACCAAAGCCGGCTTGCCGTGGTTTGAATACTATTCCGACAGCAAGGCACTCGAGGGGTCGGAAAAGCTGGCCACGGTGAAGAGCGTTGCACAGTTCGGCAAGGAGAAGGGTGACGTACCGTTGCCGGAGAACCAATCGGTGAAGGTCGAGAAGGTGATCAAGTTGCGGCAGGGACTCAAGGAGGGGCAGGTGCGGGAGGGGAGGTTCTAACTGCGATTGCAGATTGCAGATAGCAGATCTCAGATTGCAAAATTGCAGATTGGAAATCGCATAATCGCCAATTGGGGATGACCCTAGCAAGCGACTGCCAATCTGCAATCTGCAATCTGCAATTTAAAATCTGCAATGGAGAGTCCTTCAGGACTCTCCCCACGCACTGGTCCCCTCCCC
>JAPULP010000245.1 GCA_027294815.1 Gemmatimonadota bacterium
TGGATCTCGGTCTTTCGGTCAATATTTCATCTGTTCCCGAACAGGCAGCCAAGTGTTGTGACGAGTGCGGGGTGGCCCGCCACAGCATCGAATTCTCTCTCGGGTTTCACGGCGCAACCGAGAAGCTGCCCGACGACACCACGATGCAGCTGTCGACCATGTGCGGGCACGGAATGGTGTCGGCGACCTTTACACGCAAAATGATTGAATGGGTTCGATCCGGGCGGCGCACGCCTGAGGAGGCTACCAGATACATGGCGCGGTTCTGCGTGTGCGGCAGCTTCAACCCGGCGCGCGCTGAAAAGATCCTGCAACAAGCCGCGGAGGGAAAGTGAATGGGTGATACGAGCATCATGGAGGAGGTGGGGAGTGAAACGCTCCACCGGATGCTCTACTACATGAAGCTGCATCGCTTCTACGAGGACCGGATCGAGATCGTGTATCGACAGGGGAAGCTCGCCGGTCCTGTTTTTTTGGGTCGTGGACAGGAAGCGGTTGGGGTCGGAAGTGCCATTCAACTGGGGAAAGACGACTACATCTTTCCTTCGCATCGGGATCTTGGCGCATTTTTCATTAGGGGCATGACGCCGGAAGCCGTTTCCTTGCAGTACTTCGGGCGGCGGGACGGTCCCATGCGGGGCCGGGACGGAAACACCCACATGGGAGACTGGAGCCTGAACATCGGCCTCTTCGTGAGCCACATGGCTGACACCGTTCCCGTCTCCGCCGGTGTGGCTTTGGTTCTCAAAATGCGCAAGCAGGGAAATACCGTGCTGTGCTACAACGGCGACGGCGCAACCAGTCGCGGTGATTGGCACGAGGGGCTGAACCTCGCGGCCGTCATGCAACTTCCGGTGGTTTTCTTTTGCGTGAACAACCAGTACGCATACTCCACGCCCCTCCACAAGCAAATGGCGGTCCCGACCGTAGCCGACCGCGCGTCGGGGTACGGCATGCCCGTCGACTCCGTTGATGGGAACGACGTGTTGGCGGTGTACGTGAGCGCCCGAAAGGCGATCCAACGTGCTCGAGACGGCCAAGGCCCGTCGTTCATCGAGTGCCTCACCTACCGCATGACCGGCCACGGCTCCCACGACGACGCCCGGTATGTGCCGGCTGAATTCTTCGAAGAAGGAAAGAAAAAGGATCCCATCCTGCGTTTCGTCGCAAAGCTCAAGGCGGGCGATATGGTGACGGACGGCGAGATCACCGAGATGGACGCACGCATCATGGCGGAAGTGGAAGACGCCATGGCAAAAGGTGAGGCCGGCGCGTTACCGGAGGGTCCTGAGGCGTTGGCCGGGGTCTTTGCCGACTAGCATCGACAACCGGTAACCTAACACCTAACACCTAACACCTAACACCTAACCCGTGATCACCTACCTCGAAGCCATTCGCCAAGCGCTGCAGGAGGAAATGCGCCGCGATCCGAATGTTTTTCTCCTGGGAGAGGACATTGGAGATTTCGGGGGTGCCTTCAAGGTGACGGAGGGCCTCATCGCCGAGTTTGGGGCGGATCGCGTGATCGACACGCCCATTTCAGAAGCGGGCTTTACGGGTATGGCGGTCGGGGCCGGCATGATGGGTATGCGGCCGGTCGTCGAGTTTCAATTCAGTGACTTCATGTCGTGTGCGTTCGATCAGATCACGAACTTCGCCGCAAAAACACACTATCGATTCGGCGTACCCGTCCCGGTCGTGTTTCGTGCGCCGACGGGTGGCGGTTTCAACGGCGGGCCGTTCCATTCCGGGTGTCTCGAGTCGCATTTTGTGAGTACGGCTGGGCTCAAGATTGTCGCGCCGGCCACGGTGTACGACGCCAAAGGCCTGCTCAAAGCGGCCATCCGGGACAACAACCCGGTCTTGTATCTCGAGCACAAATATTTGTATCGCCGAGTGAAGGCGGAACTCAACGGTGAGGACTATGTGGTTCCCATCGGCCAAGCTGCCGTGCGAACGGAGGGGGATCGGCTCACGATCTTGACGTACGGTGCCATGCTCCATGTTTGCGTCGACGCCCTCAAGCAGATTTCCAATACCGAGGGTGCCGTGGAGTTGATCGATCTCCGCACGCTGGTCCCCTTGGATAAAGAAACGATTCTCACATCCGTCAAAAAGACAGGGAAAGTGTTAATCGTTCACGAAGCGAGCCGCACGGGTGGTTTCGCGGGGGAGTTGAGTGCCATTATCGCTGATGAAGCTTTCGAATACCTGGACGGCCCGGTGCGCCGCGTGACGGCTCCCGACATTCCGGTTCCGTTCAGTCCGCCGCTGGAAGACTTCTATTTGCCTAACGCCGACGACGTGGCGCAAGCCGTGCGGGAGTTGCTGGCTTACTGAGACGTGAGAGGTGAGAGGTGAGAGGTGACAAAGTGAGAGGTGAGAAGTGAGAGGTGAGAGGGCCCAGCGCAATTGGCGCATGATGACGGGTGGCCGACTCAGTATTCTTGCGTACGGTTTTGCGGCGTTGCTCGGAGCTGCGTGCGGCGGTGACGAAAGTTCTTACTACTACCCACCCCGCGGTGGATGGGAGATGCGGGCGCCCGCCGAAATGGGCATGAACGCTGCTCTAGTCGAGCGGGCCGTCGAATATGCGAAGGCCCACGACAGCGAGGTGGTACCGTACGATTACTCCGGTCACGAAGAACAATTCGGGAAACTCGAGGGACCGCTTCCGGACGAACGGGGTGGTCCCGCGGGTATGATTGTCCGTCACGGGTACATTGTCGCCGAGTGGGGTGACACCCAGCGCGCGGACCTCGCGTTCAGCGTGACCAAGGGCTTCGTGTCCACGATGGCAGGATTGGCTTTCGATCTTGGAATGATCGAGAGCACGCAGGACC
>JAPULP010000246.1 GCA_027294815.1 Gemmatimonadota bacterium
AGAACCTTGGGGCTGCGAAGGTGCCGGCGATGCGCCCCTCCATGGAGTTGACGTCGGTGCGAATGTTGGGATCGACATCCCACACGGCGCGTTGCAGTGCCCCAGCGACCGCGGCAAAGCCGGCCGTCGATCGGACGACCACGCTCATTTGGTCCGATGGTACCTGACGAAACGACAGGTACGTCTCGGGGATTCCCGTTTCAGCGAGACCGTGCTGTTTCACGTCGTTGACGACGCCAATGACCGTGTACCATGGTCCGGGACTGTCTGCAGAGCGACCCCGCTTGAGACGGCCGCCGATGGCGTTGCCGTCCGGCCAGAACTGCCGCGCGAAGGACTCATTGACGACGATGACCGACTCGGCGCCGGCACGATCACGTGCGGTGAATCCGCGACCCGCAACCAGCTCCATGCCGATCGCTTTGAAATAGTCCGCGCTCACGTGGCTGTAATCCATCGTCATTGGGAAGTCGGGCGGTGGCATAAAACCGTCCACCACAATTCGTGATCTCCAGCTGTCTCCCGACATCGGCGGATTGGTAGCCAGTCCCGCGGCTTCGAGTCCGGGCACCGATGATTCGACCCGCTCGAGCACACTAGAAAAGAACGCCTGCTGTTGCTCGCGGCTCTCGTACCCGGGTGGCAAGATGATGGAGGCGAACGCCACGTTCTCGCTGTCGAATCCGGGATCGACGTTGCTGAGACGAACGAAGCTTTGGATCAACAACCCCGCTCCCACCAGCAGCATCAACGCCAGAGCCATCTGAGCCACGACAAAGCTCGCGCGCAAGCGGCGGCCACCCTTGGTGGTGGTCGTGCCCGTGCTGCCGGAACGCAGGCCCCCTTGAATGTCGGCAGCCAGCTGGACCACCGGCGCGAGCCCGAACAGGATTCCGGTGACGACTGCAACGACGAACACGAACGTCATCACGGACGTGTCCATCGTGACTTCTGCGAGTCGGGGAATGCTCCCGGACGTGAACGCGACCAACGCGCGCACGCCCCCCGTGGTGAGCAACACACCGACAGCGCCACCGGCTAGCGCGAGCATCATGCTCTCAGTAAACAGTTGCCGCGCGATCCGGCCGCGTCCGGCACCCAGTGCGGTGCGGAGCGCCATCTCGCGCTGACGGTCGGTCGAGCGCGCGAGCAGTAGGTTGGCGACATTGGCGCAGGCTATGAGCAGCAGAAATCCGACTGCGCCGAACAACAACTTCAGTGTGGGAGCAACGTTGCCCAACGTACGCGCTTCAAGCGGGGTCAAGCTACTCCCGATTCCACGGGCTGCCGTCTGCCCCCCCATGGCATTCATGGTCTGTTGTGCCTCGTCGATCGACACGCCGTCCTCGAGACGACCCAATACCTGTATCATGTCGCCGGTGGGAATGTGCTGACGGTAAGGATAGAGGATGTCGATGTTGCCGCCCGACAACGCTTCGGGGTAATGGAAGTCTGGCGGCAGCACGCCTATGACCGTGAACGGCTCTCCGCTCAAAGACACCGTTTGCCCCAGGATATCAGCGGCGCCACCCCAGCGGGTACGCCAGAGACGGTGACTGAGAACTGCCACCCGCGCGGTGTTGGGTTCGTCTTCTTCCGGGAGAAAGCCACGGCCCAGGATCGGCGTCACGCCCAGCAACGGGAAAAACCCCGCCGACACCCCGGCGGCGGCGACACGGTCCGGTTGCCCGTCCCCGGTCAGATCCAGCGTCCACCAACTGAAGGCCACCATCGGGTTCAGCGCCGTATCGTTCAGCCGCCATTCCTCGAAAACCCCGGGGGGCATCGCATTCATGTCGCCGAAGCCGGGGATCGTGAGGCCGACCATCACCACGCGATCGGGATCGGGATACGGGAGCGGACGGAGGAGGACGCCGTTGACGACGCTGAACACCGTAGTACTCGCGCCGATGCCAAGCGCCAACGTGAGGATGACGGCGGCGGTAAAGGTCGGGTTCCGCGCGAACGAGCGGGCCCCGTAACGAATATCCTGAGCGAGTGTGTTCATGCCGTGACTTTTCCGCCGTGGTTGAGATGTTTTTGATGGGTGACGCGAGGCCCAGAGCACATAGGGCACGATGCCTCGACAGAAGGCGAGGGTACGACGTACGGTGTTGGATCCCCCGCGAGCGCGGTTCGAGGTAACCAGCACCCAGAGTTCTGCTTCCCACTCTTCGACTACTCGCGCCCGGTCACGCGCCGGCACGAGTCTCGCCGCCAAGCGCACGAACCAACGGGTGGCACTCACGTGTGCCGAACGAGGCCATTCGTACTGCGGAGTCATGCGTTCTTGGGAACCGGGGCCGGATTCACAGCGTCACCGAGTGACGCAAACCGCGCGGCCGCCTCCGCCATCGCCCGCCTTCCTTCCTTGGTGATCTGGTAATAGCAACGTCGGGGCCGTGCCTCCCGGCGGGCCACGTCGTCCGACTCCCACCGGGCCCGGACGAGACCGCGCCGCTCGAGCCGCCCGAGGGCGGGATAGACGGTCCCGCTCGGCAGATCGGTCGCTTCCATCATGTCGAGGCCATAGCGGTGGCCTTGATCGACGGCATTCAGGATGGCCACGGTGGCGTATCCCAGGCCGCGGGTGCGTTTTGCCATGCTATATAGTACCTGTATGTAGTACTTCTATAATACAGGCATGAGGGAGAAAAGTTTCAACCTCGTGGACGCACTTCGAATGGAGTAGAGGGGGCCTTCCGCGAAAATCCGCACCCAGTCCGCGGTGCTCCGCGGCCATACTATCCCTCGCCGCCCACGTCCCAGGAGGACGCGCTCAGATACCGGATCGTGGCCTCGTGCTCGGTGAGTTGGAACGCAAGGATGTCGCCCTGAGTGATGATGCCGCAAACCCCTTCGTGGTCGACGACGGGCAGGTGGCGGATACGGTCCCGGGTCATCACACCGATACACTCTTTCAGGGGAGTGTCGGACCGGCAAGTCGCGACCGACGATGTCATGATCTCCGCTACCGTCGTTGCAGCCGAATCGCGCGGTTCGGCAACCACCCGCCGCATCACATCGCGCTCCGTGACGATTCCTACCATGCTGCCCTCAGCGGTAACGACGAGGCCACCAATTTTCCGTTCGTTCATCAATCTGGCGGCCGCTTGAACGGACTCGGATGGGTCAATCGAGACGACGTCCTTTCCCTTGTTGCGGAGGATTTCCTGAACGGTGGTCATGGTGCTGCTCCTGCGACGGGGGTCTACATCGTACTGTGGAGGCTTTGAAAGCACCAGGAGCCACCGCGGATGCGGCCGCGGATGACGCTGAAGCTTTGGAGGACGCGGATCCCCCGACCCTACCCCATGAAAGCCAAGCCCGGGGTCGCAAGACGATGGCGGGTCACTTAGAGCCAACCCCGGGTGCAAGCCCGGGGTCGCAAGACAATGGCGGGTCACTTAGAGCGGACCCCGGGCGCGAGCCCGGGGTTTAGGCAAAAGTGGCGGCCCGCCTTACCCTGCGTACATCGTCTTCCCGCCCACGACGGTCCGCGCTACCTCGATGTCCTTGAGCGTAGATGGATCCACGTCGTGCGGGTCCTCGGCCAGGATCACGAAATCGGCGAGTTTGCCGGCGGTAATCGAGCCCTTGAGGTTTTCCTCGAACGAGGCGTACGCACCGTTCATCGTGCAGATCTTGAGGGCCTGCTCGACGGTGATGCGTTGGTTGAGACCCCACTCGTGTCCTCGAAAATCGGTGCGGGTCACCATGCTCTGCAGCGCCATGAGCGGCTCGTAAGGACCAGGCATGTAATCCGATGCCGGAGCGACGGGAATTCCGTAATCCAGGAACGACTTGTGCGCAAACATCCAGCGCACCTTGTCCTCGCCGTACTCGGCCCATTTATCGCCGTGATAGTAGACGTACGTGTAGAACGGCGTCG